>NZ_AZQX01000357.1:0-19135 GCF_000568385.1 Halomonas sp. BC04 | reverse complement strand
GGAGTGGTTCAAGCCCGGCCCGAACGATGAGCTACCCGCGGGCCTTCTGGACGACCACTGCCTGGCGATCTACAACCCGGATGGCGAGCTGGGCGGCTCCAACCTGATCGACACCAACTCCGGCAAGAGCGAGCGGGGTATCGTTGCCTTGCCCTTCGTGCGCCAGTCGGACGGCGAGACGGTCTACTTCCCCTCGAACCTGATCGAGAACCTCTACCTCAGCAACGGCATGAGTGCCGGCAATACGCTGCAGGAGGCACAGGTGCAGTGCCTCTCGGAGATCTTAGAGCGGGCGGTGAAGAAGCAGATCATCGAGGAAGAGATCGCCTTGCCCGACGTGCCCCAGCAGGTGCTGGCCAAGTATCCCGCCATTGTCGAGGGCATCCAGGCACTGGAGGCCCAGGGCTTCCCCGTGCTGGTCAAGGATGCCTCCCTGGGTGGGCAGTTCCCGGTCATGTGCGTCACCCTGATGAACCCGAAGACCGGTGGTGTCTTCGCCTCCTTCGGCGCACACCCGAGCTTCGAGGTGGCGCTGGAGCGCAGCCTCACCGAGCTGCTGCAGGGGCGCAGCTTCGAAGGCCTGAACGACTTCATGCCGCCGACCTTCAATACCATGGCCGTCACCGAGCCCAACAATTTCGTCGAGCATTTCATCGACTCCTCGGGGCTGCTTTCCTGGCGCTTCTTCAGCGCCCGGTCGGAGTACGCGTTCTGCGAATGGGATTTCTCGGGTACCAACCAGGAGGAGGCCGCCTGCCTATTCGGTATTCTCGAGGACCTGCGCAAGGAAGTGTACATGGCCGTGCACGAAGACCTGGGCGCGCCGGTCTGCCGCATCCTGGTGCCCGGCTATTCCGAGGTGTACCCGGTGGAAGACCTGATCTGGGACAACACCAACATGGCCCTGGATTACCGCGAAGACATCCTCAACCTGCATGCCTTGAGTGACGAGCAACTGGTCGATCTGCTGGAGCGCCTGGACGAGAGCCAGCTCGACGACCACATGGACATCATCACCCTGATCGGTATCGAGTTCGACGAGAATACCGTCTGGGGCCAGCTCACCATTCTCGAACTGAAGCTGCTGATCAACCTGGCACTGGGGCAGCATGAAGAAGCCCTGGAGCGGGTCGAGATCTTCCTGCAGTACAACGATAACACCGTCGAGCGAGGGCTGTTCTACCGGGCGGTGAGTGCGGTGCTGGAGATCGCGTTGGATGACGAGCTGGAGCTGGACGACTTCCTTTTCAACCTGAGGCGCATGTTTGGTGAAGAGACCATGGAGGCGGTGGTCGGCTCGGTGAATGGCAGCGTTCGCTTCCATGGCCTGACCCCCACCAGCCTGCAGCTGGAGGGCCTGGAAAAACACCAGCGCCTGGTGGAAAGCTACAAGAAGTTGCATGCGGCGCGGGCCGCCAGGGCAGCGATGGCATAGGTTTAGCGTCACGCTCGTGCAATGGAGCAGTGGCATGATCCTTGGCAGGTCGATGATTTGCTGTTCTGCGATGAACCGGAGCAAGGGAGTGCTCCGGCAATTTTTCGCGTCCAATGTGGCATTGCATTGTTGAGTGCCACCGAAACCGGTTAGGTAGCCCTATTGATGTTTTATTACACATCCATTGGTGTCCTGGTAATTGTTGCTGTTCATCTGTTTGGCTACCGACTCCTGCCTCCGAAAGGGCGCTCATCCCGCTTGTTGGTTTCATTGGCTGGAGGCACCTCCGTTGCTTATGTGTTTCTTCAGGTACTGCCCAAGCTTGCCTATAGCGACCTGATACTAACCCAGTCGGAGTTGCTCGATGGCGCGCGTTGGCAACACCATGCATTCCTGCTGGCCATGATCGGTCTCATCGGTTTTTTGGGTATGGATCAGTTGGCCACCAGGCTGGCCATAGGCAATCGATTTCGGCCTGGCATAGATCACTTCCGGGTTATTGCGGTAGTCTATGTGCTCTACAATTTCCTTGTCGGCTATGTTCTCAGCTTTCACTGGAGCATGGGTGGCGGGCGCTCCGTATTCCTTTACGTTCTAGCGATGAGCCTGCATTTTCTGTTCGTAGGTTATATGCTTGGACGCCATCATGCGACACATCGAGTCGTGAGGGCGCGTTGGTTTTTTTCAGCGGCATTGATTCTGGGGTGGGTGGCTTCCCTAGTACGGGAGATCCGACCAGTGTTTCTTGCGTCATTGCTGGCGTTATTGGCCGGTGCCATGATCATCATCACACTGAAAGAAGAGCTGCGGGATGAAACCCTCGAGGAGTTCTCTACCTTTGCATTAGGTGCTTTCCTGTATACGGTACTTCTCATGCGGATATGAGACAGTGACAACTGGCGTAGAGATTGCGGACTGGACTTCCCGGTAATCGTGGAACGTACTTCAATCACGACCACAGCCACTTCAGCCAGGGAAGCTGGCTATGCAGATGAAGGGCGTCGAGCCGACTGCCGTCCACTGCGGCAGGCTGAGGCTGGTTTTTCTCTCTGGTTCCGGCCTCGCTGTGGCACACTCAGGCGTGAATAGAGGTTGATCCAGCACGGATGCTGACAATTAGCCTAGCACTGGAGCTCACGCACCATGAGTGATGATGCCGCAAAGATGCACATTGATGCCGCCGTATATAAAACCCTGTTGGAGTCTACCCAGGCCATTCCCTGGAAGATCGACTGGAAAACCCTTCGCTTCGCCTATGTCGGCCCTCAGATCGAACGCTTGCTGGGGTGGCCCCAGGGCAGTTGGGTCAGCATTGACGATTGGGTGGAGCGCATGCACCCGGAGGACCGTAACTGGGTCGTCGACTTCTGCGTTGCACAGTCGAAGGCGGGTGTCGATCATGAGGCGGATTACCGCGCTCTGACGGCGGAAGGCAACTACGTGTGGATTCGCGATGTCGTGCATGTGGTGCGCAATGGCGAGGGCGGAGTGGAAGCACTGGTCGGCTTCATGTTCGATATCAGTGAACGAAAGAAGAACGAAGAGCAGCTGCTGCGGTTGCAACGGGAACTCGAGGAGCTCTCCTATCAGGACGGGCTCACCGGCGTGGCAAACCGGCGCTTGCTCGATTCCGTGCTGGAAGTGGAGTGGGCGAGTGCTCAGCGCAGCGGACAGCCGCTGTCGTTCATCATGCTGGATATCGACTTTTTCAAGCAGTACAACGACCGCTATGGCCATCTCGCCGGCGACGACTGCCTGCGGCAAGTGACGCAGGTTCTTGATTCATCAGCTTTGCGTCCGCGTGATGTACTAGGGCGTTTCGGTGGGGAAGAGTTCGCGCTTATCTTGCCGGAGACGGATCGTGACGCCGCACTGCTGGTGGCGGAACGCTGTCGGGCGCTCATCAATGACGCGGCCATCTCTCATGAAGCTTCTGAAACCGCTCACCACATTACCGTCAGCATGGGTGTGGCAACTGCCTACCCAGCAGAAGGCGGCAATCCAGCCTGGCTGGTCGAGAAGGCAGATCAGCTGCTGTACCTGGCCAAGCAGAATGGGCGGGATCGGATCGTTGTGGATTGATTGATGGTAGGCGCGAAGTCGAGATGTCGAAATCCACAAGTACCATTCGACGATTGATCGTGTATTGCGTCCGTTCAGGAGTTCACGATGAGTCAGCTACGCGTGTCATGCTTCAGCTTGTCCCTTGACGGCTTGGCCGCTGGTCCCGGGCAGAGCCGAGAGAACCCGTTGGGCATCCATGGGTTGGAAATCCATGATTGGGTGTTCGCGACCGTATCGTTCCGGCAAAGGGTCCTGGACGAGGTAGGCGGTGAAACCGGGATCGACAACGACTTCGTGGCCCGCGGTTTTGAGAACGTCGGCGCATGGATCATGGGCCGAAACATGTTCGGTCCCGTTCGCGGCCCCTGGCCGGACGACAGCTGGAAGGGGTGGTGGGGAGATACCCCGCCGTTTCACGCGCCGGTTTTCGTGCTGACACACCATGCCCGGGATCCCACCGAGATGTCCGGCGGCACGACATTCTACTTCGTCACCGAGGGCATCCACGCTGCCCTGGCGCGCGCCAGGGAGGCCGCAGGCGACAGGGATGTGCGCCTCGGCGGTGGGGTGGCAACCATCCAGCAATATCTAAGGGCGCAATTGATCGACGAGCTGCATCTCGTCATCACGCCGGTGCTGCTCGGTGAAGGGGAGCACTTGTTCTCCGGTATCAACCTGCGGTCTCTCGGCTATCAGTGCGAGGAGAGGGCGGTTACCGAAAGGGCGACCCATATCCTCCTTACAAGGAGTGTTACGTGAACGAACTGATCCTCACCACCTTCGACTGGGTTCCCGAGACGCCACGGCCCGTCCGGCTTTCGTGAAGGCACATGCCGACCAGATGGCGTATTACGCTGCGGCAGATTGAGCAGCCTATGAACCAAGGAGAACTTATGTTTGACCACGTCAAATTCGGTGTCAGTGACTATGCAGCGAGCAAGGCGTTCTTTCTCAAGGCACTCGAACCACTCGGTGTCGCTGTCGTCTCGGAGGGAGAGCCCACGTACGGTGTCGAGCTTTGCTCAAGCGGTGATACGTCATTGTGCCTGCACCAAACCGACGAGAAGCCGGCGCATCTCCACTTGGCGTTTACGGCCGAGAACCGCCAGCAAGTCGAAGCGTTCTATCGCGCGGCCCTGGAGGCGGGTGGCAAAGATAATGGTGCGCCTGGCCTGCGCCCGCAATACCACGCGAATTACTATGCCGCTTTCGTCATTGCTCCGGACGGGCACAACATCGAAGCGGTTTGCCACGAAGCCGAGGTCTAACCCTTCCATCGAGCGAGCCTCCGCCGAGGCGCCTGGCGGCGCCAGTCGCGACGCAAAGCGGCGCTCCCACAGGGGAGGGAATAGCGGCGCTGTTGGAGCATCTTCAGATCACGACTGGAGGCCGCAGGCCTCCCGGCGGTGTTGCCCAAGGTCTGCCTTAATCATTGACGCCGTCAGGTGCTTCGCAGGCGGCTGACGGCCATCACCAGCAGCGCGCCGGCTTGGGCGAATAGCGCCACCACCAGTTGGATGCGTGCCTGCTGGATTAATCCTCAGCCCGGACGTCGTTGAGCTGGCGGATCAGGTGGTGTATTACGCTGCGGCAGATTGATCTGAGACCCTCTCCGAGGGTCCTGATCGTGGGCACGTGATTGCGGCAAATCGACTCATGCTTGCGTGATCGAATTGCTCACAACATGACGCTCGGCTACGGTCAGGAAATAAATAATGCCGCGAAAGCTCCCCTAGAAGTGAAGCAATCCGCCTATGAGAATCCTAAAAAATGCTTTGGCGCTGACAGCTCTGCTGTTCGGTCTGGTTACGATCTTCGCGGGCATTCGCGTCCTTTTCGGTGCGTCACCTGGATACGGTGTGTTTTGGCCGCTGCTGGTCTACAACACAGTGATGGGAGTGGGGTATTCATTAACAGGCATCATTGGATCGCGCGACATCGAGCGAGGCAAGTACGCGGCAGCCATCATCTTCGTTCTCAACCTGCTCGTGCTCGGAGTTATTGCCTACCTTTACGTCGCGGGAAGTGTTGTCGCTCTTGAGAGTCTTCTCGCCATGATACTCAGAACCGTCGTGTGGCTTGCACTGTTTCTCGGCTTCGCCTGGTTGGTTCGCAGAAAGGCCCTATCTGGTTAGCGACCAGCTTGCTGATGCTGATAAGTGCTTTCCGCCGCTAAGGTTCCGTCTCTTGACCTCCATCATGAGGGCATTTCAGAAAAGCGAGCTACGCTTTTTGGAGGATCGCCGTCGCAGCCCCTCATTCGGTGACCTGAGGAGGTGGCCGATGCGCCTGTCCCCGACCCTGCCCGATTACGCTGCTGCCCGGACGACGTTCAGCTGGAGTGAGGTGCGCGCTCAGCTCAGCGAAATGCCAGGCGGTGGCATCAACATTGCCCATGCGGCCCTGGACCGCCACCTCGACACCCCAACCGCAGACCAGGCCGCGATCCGCTTCCTGCCCCGCGAGGGCGATCCCTTCGATATCACTTATCGTGAGCTCACGGCACGGGCCAACCGCTTCGCCAGCCTGCTGGCGGCGCTGGGGCTTCAGCCCGGCGACGGCGTCTACTGCCTTGCCCATCGCATCCCCGACCTCTATGCCGCCGCCCTGGGCACGCTGAAGCACGGTGGAGTCTTTACCCCGCTGTTCTCCGCCTTCGGGCCGGAGCCGATCCGCTCGCGGGTGGAAATCGGCGCCCCCGTGGTCATCGTCACCACCGAGCGGCTCTATCGCCGCAAGCTGGCCGACTGGCTCCACGAGATGCCCTCAGTGAAGCATGTGCTGTTGATCGGCGAGGTGGAGGAGGCGCCGCCGGGCACCTGGATGTTGCCCAGGCCCTGAGCCACCAGTCGCCGGACTACCCGACCCGGCCCATGGACCCGGAGGCACCGGCGCTGCTGCACTTCACCAGCGGCACCACSGGCCGACCCAAGGGCGCCATTCATGTGCACGAGGCCGTGGTGGCCCATCACATCACCGGCCACTACGCCCTGGACCTGCATCCCGGGGACATCTACTGGTGCACCGCTGACCCCGGCTGGGTCACCGGCACCTCCTACGGCATCATCGCGCCGCTCACCAATGGCGTGACCCTGGTGGTGGACGAGGAGGAGTTCGATGCCGAGCGCTGGTATCGCATCCTCCAGGATCAGCGAGTGGCGGTCTGGTACACCGCGCCCACGGCCATTCGCATGCTGATGAAGATCGGAACGGAGCTGCCACGCCGGCACGATCTCTCGAGCCTGCGTTTCCTGGCCAGCGTGGGCGAGCCCCTCAATCCGGAAGCCGTCCACTGGGGGCGGGAGACCCTGGGTCTGCCATTCCATGACAACTGGTGGCAGACCGAAACCGGCGGGATCATGATCGCCAACTTTGCCAGCATGCCGATCAAGCCGGGCTCCATGGGACGTCCCGTGCCGGGCATCCAGGCCGCTGTGGCGCGGCGCACGGACGCTGGCATCGAACTGATCGAGGACCCCGACGAGACCGGCGAGCTGGTACTCAAGGCCCCTTGGCCCTCCATGTTTCGCGGCTATCTCAACGAGAAGGCGCGCTACCGTCAGTGCTTCGTCGGCGCCTGGTACCTCACCGGCGACCTGGCCCGCCGTGATGCGGAGGGATACTTCTGGTTCATCGGCCGTGCCGACGACGTGATCAAGTCGTCCGGCCACCTTATCGGCCCCTTCGAGGTGGAGAGTGTGCTGATGGAACACCCGGCGGTGGCCGAGGCCGGGGTGATCGGTATTCCCGACGAGGTCGCCGGCGAGACGGTCAAGGCTTTCGTGTCGCTCAAACCGGGCCATGAACCCGGCGAGGCGCTGCGCAAGGAGATCCTGGGCCTGGCCCGCAAGCGTCTCGGGCCGGCCGTGGCACCCCGCCAGGTGGAGTTCCGCGACAGCCTCCCGACCACCCGCAGCGGCAAGATCATGCGTCGCCTGCTGCGAGCCCGTGAACTGGGGCTGCCGGAAGGCGACATCTCGACGCTGGAAGGGGGGCGGGAATGACCACCTCATCGAGCGACAAGCCGCGCTTGTCCCGTGCGCACCTGCTCGACCTGCTGCGCCAGATGCTGCGCATCCGCCGCTTCGAGGAGCGCTGCGTGGAGCTCTACACCCAGGAGAAGATCCGCGGCTTCCTGCACGTCTATATCGGCGAGGAGGCAGTGGGCACCGGGTGATGCACGGGCTCAAGCCCGACGATGCGGTCGTTGCCACCTACCGGGAGCACGGCCATGCGCTGCTCAACCGGATCCCCATGGACCGGGTGATGGCCGAGATGTATGGCAAGGTGGCCGGGTGCAGCAGGGGGCGGGGCGGCTCCATGCATCTCTTCGACGCCGCCGCCCGCTTCGTCGGCGGCAATGCCATCGTAGGCGGCGGCCTGCCGCTGGCCGTGGGCCTGGCCCTGGCGGACAAGCTCGCCGGGCGAAGTCGGGTTACCGCCTGCTTCTTCGGCGACGGCGCAGCGGCGGAGGGTGCCTTCCACGAGAGCCTCAACCTGGCCGCCCTGTGGAAGCTGCCGGTGCTCTTCGTCTGCGAGAACAACCGCTACGCCATGGGCACGGCGCTGCGCTACTCCCATGCCCAGACGGAGCTTTTCCGCAAGGCCGAAGCCCTGGGGGTGCCCGCGGAGAGCGTCGATGGCATGGACATCGCCCGCGTGGAGGCCGCCAGCGCTCGCATGCTGGAGGCGCTGCGCGCCGGTGACGGACCGCGCTTCCTGGAGTGCCTGACCTACCGCTTCCGCGCCCACTCGATGTTCGACCCGGAACTCTATCGTGACAAGGCGGAGGTGGAGGAGTGGAAGCAGCGCGATCCCATACCGCGCCTGTGGAAGTGGATGCAGCAGTCGGGCCTCCTGCACGAGGGCGAGCTGGAGGCGCTGGAGGCGGATATCGCCGGTGAGGTGGATCGGGCCGTGGCCTACGCCGAGGCAGCGGAGTGGGAGCCGGAAGCCAGCCGCTTCGAGTACGTCACTCGTGAAGCAACCGCCGCACCGACACCGCCGCCCGCCGCCGAGCCCGAGCCTTTGGAGCTGAGCTTCCGCGAGGCCTTCCGGCTCGGCCTGATCGAGGCCCTGGAGCACGACGAGCGCGTCTTCATGATGGGCGAGGATATCGGCCACTACGGCGGCTGCTATGCGGTCAGTCGTGGTCTGCTGGAGCGCTTTGGCCCCGAACGTATCCGCGACACGCCGTTGTCGGAGAACGGCTTCACCGGCGCCGGCATCGGCGCGGCACTTGGCGGGGCGCGGCCCATCGTCGAGATCATGACCGTCAACTTCAGCCTGCTGGCCATGGATCAGATCGTCAATACCGCGGCGACCCTGCTGCACATGTCCGGCGGCGAGTTCGACGTGCCCCTGGTGATTCGCATGGCCACCGGCGCCGGCCGCCAGGTGGCCGCCCAGCACTCGCACAGCCTGGAGCACTGGTACGCCCATGTGCCGGGGCTCAAGGTTCTGGCCCCCGGCACCCTGGAGGATGCGCGCCACATGCTCTGGGCGGCGCTCCAGGACCCCAACCCGGTGCTGATCTTCGAGCACGTGCTGCTCTATAACCGCGAAGGCCGGATGACGCCCCGTCCCCAGGGCGTGGATATCCACCGTGCCGCCATTCGCCGCCCGGGGGGCGACCTCAGCCTGATCACCTATGGCGGCAGCCTGCCCAAGACCCTGGAGGCGGCTGAGGCTCTGGCCGAGGAGGGTATCGATGCCGAGGTGGTGGACCTGCGCGTGCTGCGCCCCCTGGATACGACGACGCTGATCGAGTCGGTCAGCCGCACCCATCGCGCCGTGATCGTCGACGAGGCGTGGAAGACCGGCAGCCTGGCCGGAGAAATCGCCGCGATCCTCGTCGAGCAGGCCTTCTGGACGCTGGACGCACCCATCGAGCGGGTCTGCACCGACGAGATCCCCATCCCCTACCCGCAGCATCTGGAGAACGCTGCGCTGCCCCAGGTAGCGGACATTCTGGCGGCGGCCCGTCGCGCCATGGGAGCCGCGCCGTGAGCGATTTCGTGATGCCGTCGCTGGGGGCCGACATGGAGGCGGCCACCCTGGTGGAATGGCTGGTGAAGCCGGGCGACCGGGTGGAGAAGGGGCAGATCATCGCCGTGGTGGAGACCGCCAAGGGCGCCATCGACGTGGAAGTCTTCGAGAGCGGCGTGGTCGAGGAGTGCTACGTGGAGCCGGATACCAAGGTGCCGGTGGGTACGCCCCTGGCCCGTATCGGCAGCGGCGAGGGGGTGATTGCCGAGCCCCCCGGCGACGTGCCGGCACCCACCGCCGCCGAGGTAGTTCCCCCCGAACCGGCTGCGGAACCGATCCCATCCCCGGCGGCGCCTCACCAGCCTGAGCCTGCATCTGAGCCTGAGCCTCGGTCTGCCACGGAAGACGGCCATGTAGCGGCCTCGCCGGCCGTGCGTCGTCGTGCGCGCGAACTCGGCGTCGAGCTTGGCAATATCAGCGGCAGCGGCCCCGGTGGCGCCATCGTGCTGCGCGATCTCGAGCGGGAAGAGGCCGGTGGGGCCCGGACCGAAAGCCGCCGCGGCGGCTTCGACCGCGACGAGATGCGTCGCGCCATCGCTGCGTCCATGAGCCGCGCCAAGCGAGAGATTCCCCACTACTACCTGGCCACCACCCTCGACCTGCACGCCGCCGAGCGCTGGCTCGAGGAGTACAACCGAGAGCGGCCGCCAGAGGCCCGCCTGTTGATGGCCGCGCTGTTCATGAAGGCGACCGCCCGGGCACTGTCGCGCTACCCGGACCTCAACGGCCATTACGACGAACGGGGCTTCCACTTGGCCGAGCGCATCGACCTGGGCATGGCCATTCACCTGAGGGGCGGCGGCCTGATCGCCCCGGCGCTGCAGGGTGCCGAGGCGCTGGCCCTGCCGGAGCTGATGACCCGCCTGCAGGACCTGGTGCAACGCGCCCGCCGGGGCGGCCTGCGGGCCTCTGAAATCGGCAGTGCTTCGGCCACGGTGACGGCACTGGGCGAGCGCGGTGTTGACACCGTCTACGGGGTGATCCATCCGCCCCAGGTAGCGATGATCGGCTTCGGCAGCGTGCGCCGGCGCCCACTGGCGGTAGACGACATGCTGGCGATTCGCCCGGCGGTGGACGTCAGCCTGGCTGCCGATCATCGTGTCTGCGACGGTCATCTGGGCGCCCTGTTCCTTAACGAAATCGACGCCCAACTGCAACACCCGGAGGCACTGTGAACAGAGACCAACTACGCGCCATCGTACTCGAGGAGCTCTCGGCCATCGCCCCGGACATCGACATCGCCCACCTCGATGACGAGGCCCGGCTGCGCGACGAATACGACCTCGATTCCATGGACGCCCTGAACCTGCTGACCGCCGTGCACCAGCGCCTGGGGGTGAACATCCCCGAGCGCGAGTACGCCCGGATGCACAGCCTTCAGGCGTTGCTGGATTACCTGGAACCGCGACTCGACCAATGAAGAAACCTGCCTGATACTTTCACCAGCACT
Organism: Halomonas sp. BC04; assembly: GCF_000568385.1. NCBI lineage: Bacteria > Pseudomonadati > Pseudomonadota > Gammaproteobacteria > Oceanospirillales > Halomonadaceae > Halomonas > Halomonas sp. BC04. Next base: position 8,138 of record NZ_AZQX01000357.1, on the reverse strand, counting down.
GGCGCCACAACCTGCCGAAATACGTGGGTATTCAACGACAGCGAGCCGGCCCATCGTGGCGAGCAATCCGTCTCAAGAGGCCACCTTCGTTCGTGCACGTGTTGGCATTGTAATCAACGTTGCGGTTGCTTACGTTAAGCAATAGGGGTGTCTGACACGAGCAGGAAGGGCGCAGGGGGCTGCCATAATCGGATGATGCGAACCATCATTACTGCCACCGTGGGTAACGAGGGCAGCCTGCAATCAGGAGCCTATGGGTGAATGCTGCTTTCCGTCTGGCAGCGAGGCGCCTGGCAGAGCGCTGTCTGCTTTTCTGCCTCTGCGCTGTCGTCTGGCTGCCAGCCGCCGCGCAGCAGTTGCGTATCGGGGTCTACGAGAACGAACCAAAAATCTTTACCGATGCCGCGGGTGAAGCCGCCGGCATCTTCATCGACCTGGCGCGAGAGCTGGCGGAGCACGAAGGCTGGACACTCGAGTTCGTGAACTGCGAGTGGGATGCCTGTTTACAGGCAGTGCAGCGCGGCGAGCTCGACCTTCTTCCCGATGTCGCCTATTCAGATGAGCGCGCACGCACGCTCGACTTCCATAGCGAATCGGCCCTGCTCAGCTGGTCGCAGCTCTACGGCCGAGAGGGCTCGGGGCTGGTTTCGCTGTTTCAACTCCAGGGCAAGCGAGTCGCGGTTTTGCGCGATTCCGTGCAGCACGATATCTTCGAGGAGATGACGGGTGCGTTCGGTATCGCAGTTGAGATCGTGCCGGCTACCGACCTGGCACAGGCGTTCGCGCTCACGGCCCGCGGCGAGGCGGACGCCGCAATAGCCAACCATCGCTATGGATCGTTGCATAGCCCGAGTCACAGGCTCGAACCGACCCCGATCGTCTTCAACCCCGCTCAGCTTTTCTTCGCCACCGGCAACAGCCGCCACTCTGAGGTCCTCTCCGCCATCGACCGTCGACTGGTCGAATGGCGTCAGGACGACGCCTCGCCATACTACGAGATTGTGCGTCGATGGGAAGCGTCGCTTCGCCAGCCACTGGTGCCTGCAAGTTTCTGGTGGGGGCTGGGTGGTGCGGTGATGCTTATGTTGCTCGCCCTGGCCGCCGCTGCCTGGCTGCGACACGAGGTGGCCGTGAAGACCCGCCATTTGCGTGAAAGCGAGCGTAAGCTGGCCACCATCCTTGATACCGTGGGCGCTTATATATTTATCAAGGACACGGAATTACGCTACATCTACGCCAACCGCTCGATACAAGACCTATTTAACCGTCCAGTGCAGGATATCATCGGTAAGGGGGATGAGGCGTTCTTCGATGCGGCCACGGCCGAGCGACTGCAGGCCGATGACCGCCGGGTAATCGCTGTTGGCAGGGAGGTCACGACGGAGGAAAGCAACACCAGCGCCGATGGCGGCATGACGCGCACCTATCTGTCAGTGAAAATTCCACTCCGCGATTCCCGTGGGCGCATCTATGGTCTTTGCGGTATTGCCACCGACATCTCCGAGCGCAAGCGCAACGAGGAGGCCATCTATCGGCTGGCTTACTTCGACTCCCTCACCGGCCTGCCCAACCGCAGCCTGATGATGAAACAGTTGCGTGAAGCCCTATCGACAGGTGAGGGGGCGTCGGTACAGGGGCTGGTTTACATCGATCTGGACGATTTCAAGGACCTCAATGACCTCCATGGGCACGAGGCGGGCGACGACTTGCTGTGTGAGGTCGCGCAGCGGCTCAGCGACCAGTTGGAAGAAAACGGTGATGAGCTTGCGCGCCTGGGGGGCGACGAGTTCGCGGTATTGCTGAAGGGTTTGTCCCCAGACCCTGATCAGGCCCGCATGCAGGCCGAACGGCTTGCACAGAGGATGCTGGTGACCCTGAACGAGGTTTACTGCCTGGGCGACTTCCGCCATCACGGTTCGTGCAGCATTGGCGTCGCACTGGCCGAGGAGTCCGGCGAGGGTGCCGCCGAGGAACTGCTCAAGCGCGCTGAGCTTGCGATGTACCAGGCCAAGCAGGCCGGGCGGAACACGGTGCGTTTCTTCAGTGCCGAGGTACGTGCTGAAATCGCCGCACGTATCGTCATGGAGGCGGATCTACGAACGGCCCTGCAGAAAGAACAGTTTCGCCTGGTCTATCAACCGCAGATCGATGCTGAGCAGCGGATTATCGGCGCTGAGGCGCTGGTTCGGTGGGATCATCCGCAGCGGGGCGAGATTGGACCGGGGGAGTTCATACCGGTCGCTGAGAGCAGCGGGTTAATCCTCGGCCTGGGGCGCTGGGTACTGAGAACGGCCTGCCGCCAGCTTGCGCTCTGGGAGAATGACACTTCCATGGCGCACCTGACCCTGGCGGTCAACGTCAGCGCCCGGCAGTTTCGGTCAGCGGGCTTCGTCGACGACCTGCTCGCGATCATCCATGAGTCGGGCGCGGTGCGCAGCCGCCTCAAGCTGGAGTTGACCGAAACCGTACTGATCGAGGATCTCGAGGAAGCGGCAGCCAGGATCACCGAGCTCTCCAGGCTTGGCATCAGGGTCGCCCTGGACGACTTCGGCACCGGCTACTCTTCGTTGGCCTACCTGAAGCTCCTGCCATTGTCACAGCTCAAGATTGACCAGTCCTTCGTCCAAGATGTGTTGAGCGATCCGGCAGCGGCGGCGATAGCGCGCTCGATCGTTGGGCTTGGCGAATCCCTGGAAGTCGAGGTCATTGCAGAAGGGGTGGAGACGGAGGCGCAACTGAAGTACCTCGCCGGCATCGGCTGCAGGCTCTACCAGGGCTACCTGTTCGGCCGGCCCGCCGAGGTGGCAATGCTGGAACAACTGGTGGGCCGGCTCCAGCAACAAGCGCCGTGAGCTACTGACAGCTTGGTTTCCAGTGAGAGCACCAGGTATATCTACGTCAAGGTGCTAAAGAAATCAGTCGCTGGTTCGGGCTACTTTCGAATAGTGTTGTATTTGGTCATTTAGACCACCCCTTCCGACACAGGGCAGTCGATGCAATGAAAGAGATCCGTGTCAATCACGACCCCGCTGAACTGCGCCTGATGCTGGATCATCTCGGTGTCGTTGCTTTCGTGATCGATGTGGTCTCCGTTGATGAGTACCGTCTTGCCGCGATCAACGCCCGTCACGAGATGCACAGCGGGATGCAGCATGAAGAGGTAGCCGGGCGCAGTGTGGATGAGCTGCTTTCACCAGCAATGGCAGCTGGCGTCAAAGCCAATTACCGGCGTTGTGTCGAGAGCAAGGGCGTCACGGATTATCAGGAGACGCTGGATCTTCCTATCGGCAGAACATACTGGCTGACCAGTCTTGTACCCTTCGTTGATGAGGCCGGCTCGGTCAACCGGATACTGGGTACGGCTTACGAAATCAGTGACCAGGTGCACCTCGAACTCGAGGCACGTTACCAATCCACCGTGATGAGCGCCTACCTGGATGAGTCACCGGACGGTATCCTGGTGGTGGATGCCGATAACCGGATCAAGACATGGAACCGCCGTTTTCTGGAGATATGGGAGATTCCCGAGGCGGTCATGCACGCAAAGGACGGTGAAGCGGCGCTGCAGGCGGTCAATGAACAGGTGCAAGACCCCGAACGCTTCGTAAAGCGGATCAGGCAGCTCTATGCCTCCCTGGACGAAGAGGAGCAAGGGGTGCGTATCCAGATGAAGGATGGCCGGGTACTGGAGCGCTACTCCCGGGGGCTGCATGGCAGCAATGGCGACTACTGGGGGCGTATCTGGTTCTACCGTGATGTCACGGAGCTCCAGCGCATGACCGAAAAGCTGCTGCACATGTCGCAAACCGACCCCCTCACGGGAGTTGCCAACCGGCGTGTGCTGATGGGGCAACTGGAGGAGGAGTACAGTCGGGCGCGGCGTTACGGCCACCCCCTCAGCGTATTGATGCTTGATCTGGATCACTTCAAAGCGATCAACGACCGCCACGGTCATGCGGCCGGGGATCTCGTGCTCAAGGAATTCGTGAGGATGGTAACGCCTGAAATTCGCGCCAGTGACTGTTTTGCGCGCATGGGCGGCGAGGAGTTTTCCATCCTGCTTCCGGAAAGTGATCTGGCCTCGGCGCGCCAGCTGGCCGGGCGATTGTGCCGGGTGATTGCCAGCCTGACGTTTACCAGCCCCCAAGGCGTGTTTGGCGTGACGGTGAGTATCGGTGTGGCAACGCTGCGCCATAATGACGCGAGCCCGGAACAGCTGCTCAGTCGCGCGGATCTCTGTCTCTATAACGCAAAATCCGAAGGCCGCAACCGTGTGCGGCCCAGGGGCGATATCGAAGACTGTCAGAGCCTGGTGCCAGGGTTATAGTTGCTTGAATAGAACACCAACCTACGTGTCGGCTTCGATGACGATACCTTTCTTGTCGGAAGCATTATCCAGCCGAAGCAGGGTGGCGACGTATTGACGCATAACACACCACATCGCTGAACCTGCCCCTACACCTTGCTGACGATCAGCGCGGCATTCACCCCACCGAAGCCGAACCCGTTGCACAGCACGTGTTGGCTGCGATGTTCGCGTGCCGAGCCCCTGACGAAGTCCAGGTCCTGCAGGTCATCGTCGGCGTTCTCCAGGTTCAGGGTCGGTGGCAGGCGGTCGTGAATCACCGCCAGGGCGGAGAAGATGCTCTCCACGCCGCCGGCCGCACCGAGAAGGTGGCCGGTGGTCGCCTTGGTGGCGGAAATCGGGATGCCGGCCAGGGTGTCGCCGAAGGCGTTGCGCAGGGCGGCGATCTCGGCCCGGTCGCCGACCGGCGTAGAGGTGGCGTGGGCGTTGATGTGATCGATGGCATCGGGAGCCAGCCCCGCCATCCGCAGTGCCGACCAAATGGCCGCTGCGGCACCGGAGCCGTCTTCCGGACCGGCGGTGATGTGGTGGGCATCCGCACTGGTGCCATAGCCGCTGAGGATGGCCAGCGGTGTCGCCCCGCGCGCCTCGGCGTGGGCCAGGGTTTCGATCACCAATAGTCCCGCGCTTCCCCCATGACGAAGCCGTTGCGTGCCTGGTCGAAGGGGCGCGACGCTTTGGCGGGGTCATCCTGCTCGGTGGAGAGGGCCTTCATGGCATGAAAGCTGGCAAGCGACAGCGGGTCGATACAGGCCTCTGCGCCGCCCACCAGGGCCACCTCGGCCTCACCGCTGCGTATCATGCGCATGCCGTCGCCGATGGCCTGGAGACCTGCCGCACAGGCGGTCACCGGGCAGCCCATCGGTCCGCGCAAACCATAGCGAATCGAGACATTGCCCGCCGCCAGATTGGCCAGGAAGGCCGGCACGGTGAAAGGGGAGAGCCGGCGGTGGCCGCGCGTCGACAGAGTGTTCTGTGCCTGGGTGATGGTGGGGAAGCCGCCGATGCCGGAACCGATAATAGTGGCAGTAGCCAACCGGTCCGCATCGCTCGAGGGGAACCAGTTGGCCTGGGTCAGCGCCTCTTCGGCGGCTGCCATGGCATAGAGGCTGAACAGCTCCATCTTACGACGCTCCTTGGCGTCGAGCACGCGGTCCGGGTCGAGGCCGGCTTCCGGGTCGTCAGTGATGCCGGGCACCGAGCCCGCGACCTTGATCGGCAGCTCGCCGGTATCGAAGCGGGTGATCGGGGAGATGCCGGATTGGCCGGCCAGCAGGCGTTCCCAGCCTGCCTTGACGCCGCAGCCGAGGGGGCTGATCATGCCCATGCCGGTGATAACGAGCGGTGATTGCATGGTAAATTCCTGAACAGCTTGGGTTTGTGCCACGCTAACACTGGGCTTGATATGATCAAGATAATATTCAGCGTAGGACAGTGAGGACGTCATGCCCTACTCGACGAACCATAAAGCCAAATCGCGGGAGCGCATTCTCAAGTCGGCCATTGAGCTGTTCAGCCGGCAAGGTTTCGAGAAGGTCTCCATCGGGCAGATCATGAAGCTGGCCAAGATGACCCACGGCGCCTTCTACGGCCACTTCGCCTCGAAGGAAGCCCTTTACCACGCCTCGGTGCGGGAAACTCTGGATAGCAGCCGTGCCGCCAGGCTGGTCAAGGGGCCCCTCTCGGTGAAGCACCTGACCGAGCTGGTGGCCAACTGCTGGAACCTCCAGGAGCTGGAACGCAAGCGCAAGCCGGGGCCGGAGACGGTGCTGTTCAACGAAATCGGCAACGAGAACGCCGAGGTGCGCACGCTGTTCGAAGCCTCCTACCTGCGCATGAAAAAGATGCTGGAAACCCGCCTCATCGCACTGAGCCGTCTGAAGAAACTCCCCTTCGAACCCGACCGCGAAGTCATCGCCGAGAAAGCCCGCGCCATTCTCGCCTCCCTGGTGGGCGCCGTGGCTATCGCCAAGAGCCTGCCCGGCGAGCAGGAGCGGAATCACATCCTCAATGCCGCCCAGCGCAACATCCTGCAGATTCTCGGCGTCAACGACAGCGAGCTGGAGATCATGCTGGGCGAGACTGGGTAGTATTGCATAACGTCTACTCTTATAGTTTTTCCCTATCGGTGCGAATGCCCCCCACAGCTTGACGGCTTCGGCCTCCAATCCTTCACTGTATCTGTGACGGCTTACGGGATCTTGCAGTGTCTTCGGTACAGAACCGAACGTGTTTCCGGAACCTGAGGCGATAGCGAATCGCCGGCTCACATGCCTGTAGGCCACTATACAGTCGAGGAGAAGACCGTGACCGATCAAAAGCCTACACGCCCGGAGTGGGGTGCGCGGACCACGCCCCGCCTGCAGGGCAACGAACACTGGTGGCCCGACCAGCTCAGTCTCAACATTCTGCACCAGAAGCATCCCGATGCGAGCCCGTTCGGTGCGGATTTCAGCTATGCCGAGGCGTTCTCGCAGCTCGACGTCGATGAACTGTGTGCCGATCTCGATGCCTTGATGACTGACTCCCAGGAGTGGTGGCCCGCCGACTGGGGCCACTACGGGCCGTTCTTCATTCGCATGTCGTGGCACGCGGCCGGCACCTACCGTGCGGTCGACGGTCGCGGCGGCGGCGGCACCGGAGCACAGCGTTTCGCCCCCCTCAACAGCTGGCCCGACAACGGCAACCTGGACAAGGCGCGCCGCCTGCTCTGGCCGATCAAGCAGAAGTACGGCGAGAAGATCTCCTGGGCCGACCTGCTGGTTCTTGCCGGTAACCGCGCCCTCGAGACGATGGGGTTTCGCACCTTCGGTTTCGGCTTCGGCCGCGCCGACATCTGGGCGCCGGAGGACGACATCTACTGGGGCCCCGAAACCGAGTGGCTCTCGACCAATGACGAGCGCTACACCGGTACCTGGGAAGACGGCAGCCGCACGCTGGACAACCCGCTCGCCGCGGTGCAGATGGGGCTGATCTACGTCAACCCCGAGGGCCCGAACGGCGTCCCGGACGCCATGAAGTCCGCCCAGGATGTTCGCGAGACCTTCGCCCGCATGGGGATGAACGACCGCGAGACCGTCGCGCTGACCGTTGGCGGCCACACCTTCGGCAAGATGCACGGCAACGGTTCCCCCGATGCCGTCGGCGAGGCCCCCGAAGGCTCGAAGATCCATCAGCAGGGCTTCGGCTGGGCCAACAAGAACGAGACCGGCCTCGGTGAGTACACGGTAACCTCCGGCCTCGAGGGCGCCTGGACCCCGACGCCGACCCAGTGGGACCACTCCTACCTGAACACCATCTTCGCCCACCAGTGGGAGGTGAAGAAGTCGCCAGCCGGCGCCAACCAGTGGGAGCCGGTCGAGGTGAAGGAGGGGTACTGGGTGCCCGACGCCCATGTACCAGGCAAGAAGAACCCGCCGGTGATGAACACCGCCGACATGGCAATGATCACCGATCCCGCCTATCTCGAGATCGCCAAGGAGTATCACGAGAACCCGGACGTGCTCGTCGACGAGTTCGCCCGTGCCTGGTACAAGCTGCTGCATCGCGACATGGGCCCGCGCGCCCGCTACCTCGGCCCGCAGGTGCCCGACGAGGTACTCGTCTGGCAGGACCCGGTACCCGAGCACCAGGGGCCGCTGGTCAACGAGCAGCAGATCGCCACGCTCAAGCAACAGATCGCCGATTCCGGCCTCACCGCCAGGCAGCTGGTGGGTACCGCCTGGGCCTCGGCCTGCACCTACCGGCAGACCGACCACCGCGGTGCGCCAAC
>NZ_AZQX01000356.1:0-13141 GCF_000568385.1 Halomonas sp. BC04 | reverse complement strand
ATTCGCAGCGGCCGGCGGCCCAGCGCGCCGCCGAGGCACGCTACATCGACGACTGGACGCGGCGGGTCGAGGACTACGGCAACCGGGTCCACCCGGCCCCCCGCCACCTGGAGGGACAGCTGCGCATCCGCGTGGTCATCGGACGAGATGGTCAGCTCCGTCAGGCGGAGGTGGTACAATCGTCAGGACATACCGAACTCGACCAGGCGGCACTGGATACCGTCCATGGCGCGGGCCCCTACCGGCCCTTCGACAGCGGCATGGGAGAGCTCGACAGCCTCTCCATTACCCGGGTCTGGCGGTTCGGACAAGGCAATCATTTCGGCGTGCGGTAGGACCCTGTCACGAGTAGGGCCTGCCGTCCGGGAGTCACATGCAACCTGTGCAAAGCTTAGGCTTGAAACACCATTTCCTGATGGCAATGCCCCACCTGGAAGATCCGAATTTTGCCGGTTCTCTCAGCTACCTGTGTGACCATGATGAGAACGGCACCATGGGCGTGATCGTCAATCGTCCGTTGGATATCAGCCTGGACGCCCTTTTCGAGCAGTTGGAGCTGGAGGCGGACGAGAGCCCGCACCGCAACGCACCGGTCTACTATGGTGGACCCACGCACAAGGATCGCGGCTTCATCCTGCATCGTGGTTCCAGTGAAGGTTGGGACTCCAGCATTCAGGTGGACAGCGATATTGCCATGACCACCTCCATGGATATCCTGCTGGCGCTGGCGGCCGGTCGCGGTCCGAAGGATTTCCTCGTCTGTCTGGGCTGTGCCGGCTGGGAAGCGGGGCAGCTGGAGGCCGAACTGCTCGACAATGCCTGGCTGACCGTGGAAGGGCGTGCCGACATTATCTTCGAGGTGCCGCCGGAGCAGCGCCTGACCGCCGCCGCCGGCATTCTCGGCGTGGATCTCAACCTGATGTCGCGGGAAGCCGGGCATTCGTGACATTCGCGTTGCAACTGCCTGCACTCGGTCATGCCGTGTTGCCCGCTCTATCTGACCTTCGTTCGTCGCGTTGCCGCATCGAATGTCGGGCCGAGGAGGGGCTATGTCCGGCAAGCGCCTGATCCTGGCCTTCGACTTCGGTACCCGTCGCATCGGCGTGGCGGTGGGCAATGAGATAATCGCCAGCGCCCGCCCGCTCGACCCGCTGCCGGCACGGGATGGCATTCCCGACTGGAACGTCGTCACGCGCCTGGTGGAGGCGTGGCAGCCAGACCTGTTCGTGGTCGGCCTGCCGCTGAACATGGATGGCACCGAATCGGCGATGAGCACCCGGGCGCGCAAGTTCGGCAAGCGGCTCTACGGTCGCTACGGCAAGCCCTGCGAGATGGTTGACGAACGCGGCTCTACCCGGGAGGCCAAGGCCATCGCTCGCGAGGCGGGACATCTGCGCGATCGCGACAAGAGTTACCGCGACGACGGTGTCGACGGCATCGCGGCGGTATTGATACTCGAAAGCTGGTTCGCCCGCCTGGAAGGGCTGCCCTGAAAGGCAACGTTGCCGTTCGGAGAGAAGGCGCATGGCCAAGGTAGAGACGCTCGACAATCGCCGTTTTCTGGTCGGGGCGGCCATCGGCACCGGCATGACCGCCAAGGCCGCTGCTCAGGGGGGCGCGGATTTTCTCCTCGCGCTCAATGCCGGGCGCCTGCGGGTACTGGGTGGGCCGTCGATCTCCTGCATGTTGCCGCTGGCCGATAACAACCGCGCGGTCATGGACTTTTCCCGCGCCGAGATACTCACGCGTGTCACGCTTCCCGTCTACTTCGGTGCCTGTGTCTTCGACCCGGCTTGTGACCTGGACGCCTTGGTGCGGCAGGTGCGCCGTGCAGGCTTCCAGGGTATCTGCAACTTTCCGACGGTGGTGCACTTCGACGGCCCGATGCGGGCCTGTCTGGAGCGGGCCGGTGTAGGGCTCGAACGAGAGGTGGCACTGATGCGCCGGGCCCGGGCGGCCGGCCTGCAGACCTGCGCCTATGTGCGTCAGCTCGACGAGGCCCTGGCCATGGCCGAAGCCGGCGTCGAACTGCTGTGCATCAACTATGGCTGGAATGCCGGGGGTGTCGGCGGCATACCCAGCCGCTATAGTCTCGACGAAGCCGCGGAGCACGCCCGGACGGTGTTCGATGCGGTGCGTCAACGTCATCCCGGTTTGCTGTGTGCCGTCGAAGGCGGCCCTATCACCACCCCCGATGAGGCCCAGAAAGTGGCGGAAATCTCCGGTGCCAACGGCTATATCGGCGGCTCGACGATTGACCGGATACCACTGGAGGCAGCGGTGGCGGAAACCACCTCGGCCTACAAGGCCGTGGCCCAGCTGCAGAGCCACATCCATAGCCTGAAGAGCGAGTGGCTGGGGGATGGTCACGAGTTCGGGCTGATCGGTCGCTCGGCCGCCATCACCGAGGTGGTGCAGATGATCCGCAAGGTGGCGGAGAGCGATATCACGGTGCTGGTGACGGGCGAGAACGGTACCGGCAAAGAGCTCGTGGCCCGTGCCATTCATCTGAGCAGCCGACGACGGCACCAGCGCATGGTGGCAGTCAACTGCGCGGCGATACCCCGAGATCTGCTGGAAAGCGAGCTGTTCGGCCATGAGGCGGGGGCCTTCACCGGCGCCTTGAAGACGCGGATCGGACGCTTCGAGCAGGCCCACGGCACTACCCTGATGCTGGACGAGATCGGCGACCTGGAGCTCGCGCTCCAGGCCAAGCTGCTGCGGGTACTGGAGGATGGCAGCTTCGAGCGGCTTGGCAGCAATGAGCCGCGCTTCACGGACGCACGGCTGATCTGTGCCAGCAATCGTGCCTTGCGCCGCATGGTGGCCGAGGGCGAGTTTCGTGAAGACCTCTTCTATCGCTTGAATGCGATGGAGATCCCCCTGCCGCCCTTGCGTGAGCGCATCGAGGACATTCCGCTGCTGGTGCGTCATCTGCTGCCGCGTATTGCCGGGGAGATGAACCCACGGATACGCGAGATGGATGCCTCGGCCTACCGCGCCTGATGCAGCACCATTGGCCGGGCAATGTTCGCGAGCTGCGCAACGTGCTGGAGCGTGCCGTGGTGATGTGCGAGCGTGAGGTGGTCTCGGTAAGGGACTTGCCTATCCTGCATGCCAAACCGCCGGGCGAAAGGGGGGGGCGGCCCCGGCTATCGGCTCACGCCGGCGAGGCGTCCTGGCAGGCCCCCCCCAGCAGCGGGACACTGCCGGAGACCGAACGGGAATGGATACTCGATGCTCTGCGGCGCAACCGTTTTCGCCGCCAGGAAACGGCGGCGGAGCTGGGACTGGCTCGCAAGACGCTCTACAACAAGATGCGACATTACGGCTTGTTATAGCGCGCCCCCACTTGGGGATGGCATATCACGACCTCAGCCACCGGATGCAGGGCGGCCGTGATCTCGGCCACGCCGTCATGTTCGTAGCACCACACCGCCTTGCCCTCTGCCTCGATCCCCTTCGCCAATGCCAGGAGCACCTTTTGCTCCTCCACCCGTGAGGCTTCAGTGGTCGCCGACAGGCCGGCAGCAATCATCAGCTGCGAGGGCCTGGCGGCCAGTGCCAGCGGCATCTGTGCCGTCTGGGAAACGATTGCCAGGGTCTCGAAGCCGTGCTTTCGCGCCTGCGTCAGGAAAGCCATCTCCTCCCGGTACCCCAGCCCTGAATGCGTGAGTGCTTCCGCCAGTTCGCCACTGAGCAGAGCGGTGGAAGGCCAGTTCGCCACGCGCCTGCACCCCAGTCTGGTCAGCATCTCGAGCAGGTCATCGGCGAGCCGGAAGGGGTCGTTGGCCAGCACACCGGCATAAGTCTGTTCGGGTAAAGGGGGGCTGTTGCGCAGTGCTTCGAGCAATTCACCATTGGCATCGCCGATGGGAAGACTGCTGCAAAGGTCGGCCAGCGAGGCCGGCAGGCGGGCGGTCATGGGGCTCAGCAGGCAGGGGCCGCTGTGGTGATGCCGGGCTTCCTCGAGGCTGGCCACCAAGCGTCCGATTTTGCCGCTGAAGGGTTGCGTCATGGTATTTCCCAGTGTGTCAATTCGGGTAAAACAGGGTAATTGATTACCCGATAATACCCCCTTAGTGAACCCCGCGTGCCGCGAACCCCCGTGATACGGCGGTTCGTCAACCTGGCACGCTTACTGCAACACTCTGCATAACAAGAAGGCTGCTGCGAAACGACGGCGGCCCGGAAGTGGAGACACGCCATGGGCTTCAAAGCTTACATTATTGGTACCTGCGATACGAAAGCCGCCGAGCTGCGCTATGTACGCGGCCTGTTGCAGGCGGCGGGCCTGGACACTGTGGTCGTCGACGTGGGCACTCGCGGTGGAGATCACGGTACGGCGGATATTCGCGCCGTGGATGTGGCAGCCAGCCACCCTGATGGCCCCCAGGAGGTCTTCGTCAACGACCGTGGCCGTGCGGTGGCGGCCATGGCCGAAGCGCTGAGAGGGCTGCTTGCCAGTCGCTCCGACATCGGCGGCGTCATCGGTCTTGGGGGGTCGGGCGGTACGGCACTGATTACCCCCGCCATGCGCGATCTGGATGTGGGCGTGCCCAAGGTAATGGTGTCCACGGTGGCGTCCGGCAATGTGGCACCCTATGTCGGTCCCAGCGATATCGCCATGATCTATTCGGTCACCGATGTGGCGGGTATCAATCGCATCTCCCGTCGCGTTCTCGGCAATGCGGCCAATGCGCTTGCCGGCATGATGCAGGGCCATATCCCCGAGGTAAACGACGCCAAGCCGGCGATCGGGCTGAGCATGTTCGGCGTGACAACCGACTGCGTCGGCCAGGTGACTCGGGTGCTGGAAGCGGACTATGACTGCCTGGTATTTCATGCCACTGGCACCGGCGGTCAGTCCATGGAAAAGCTCGCCGATAGCGGCATGATCACGGGCCTGCTCGATATCACCACCACCGAAATCTGCGATCTGCTCATGGGCGGAGTCTTCAGCGCTGGCGAGGAGCGCCTGGATGTCGTCGCTCGTACCGGGGTGCCCTTTGTGGGCTCCTGCGGAGCCCTGGACATGGTCAATTTCGGCGGTCCGGACACGATTCCCGAGCGTTATCGCCAGCGGCTGTTCTACGAGCACAACCCGCAAGTCACGCTGATGCGCACCACCCCCGAAGAGAATGCCCGCATGGGTCGCTGGATCGGCGAGAAGCTCAATCGCTGCTTCGGGCCGGTGCGTTTCCTGTTGCCTGAAGGCGGCGTCTCCCTGCTTGATGCGCCCGGTCAGCCCTTCCATGACCCCGAGGCGGATGCCGCCCTGTTCGAGGCGCTGGAAGCGACCGTGGAACAGACGCCGCAGCGCCAGTTGATCCGTTACCCCTTCAATATCAATGATCCTGAATTTTCCGCCGCCCTGGTCGAGCACTTCCGGGTGGTAATGGCTGCTGACCAGAGGAGGTCACATTGAAAAAGTGGAATCGAGAGGCGCTGGTGGCGCACTTCCAGGCCATGGTGTTGCGCAACGAGCCCATCGTCGGCGGCGGTGCGGGCACGGGCCTTTCTGCCAAGTGTGAAGAGGCCGGCGGTATCGACCTGATCGTCATCTACAACTCGGGACGCTACCGCATGGCGGGGCGAGGCTCCCTGGCCGGCATCATGCCTTACGGCAACGCCAACGAGATCGTCAAGGAGATGGCCCGAGAAGTGTTGCCGGTCACCCAGAAGACCCCGGTGCTGGCAGGCGTCTGCGGTACCGATCCCTTTGTCTTCATGGAGCCCTTCCTGGCCGAGCTCAAGGCGATGGGCTTTGCCGGGGTGCAGAACTTTCCCACCGTGGGCCTGATCGATGGCACCTTCCGCGCCAACCTGGAAGAGACCGGCATGAGCTATGCGCTGGAAGTGGAGATGATCCGCCAGGCGCGGCAGGCGGGACTGCTCACGACCCCCTACGTGTTCAGCGCCGAGGATGCCCGTGCCATGACCGAGGCCGGTGCCGATATCATCGTCTGCCATATGGGCCTGACCACCGGTGGCAGTATCGGTGCCGAGACTGCCATGAGCCTGGATGACTGCGTGGAAGCCATCAACGACTGGGCGGCGGCGGCCAGGGAGGTGCGCGAGGACATCATTGTGCTCTGCCACGGTGGCCCCATCGCCGACCCCCAGGATGCCGAATATGTGCTCAGTCATTGCCCGCAGTGCCACGGCTTCTATGGCGCATCGAGCATGGAGCGACTGCCCACCGAGCGTGCCCTGACCGAGCAGACGCGGGCCTTCAAGAACCTTCGCCGAGGCTGAGCCACGATGCTGAACAACGACAACAAGCACGGGCTGGCGCGGACATTTCTGCGGGAGGTGGCTCGATGAGCACCTTCTATTTCCTGGTACTCAACGGCCTGACCATGGCGGCGCTGCTGTTCATCATGGCCAGCGGCCTGACCCTGCCTTCGGCCTGATGCGGGTGGTCAACCTGGCCCACGGTGCCTTTTATCTGCTGGGGGGCTACGTCGGGGTGCAGGTGATCCGTGATACCGGCAGCCTGACGCTGGGGCTGCTGGCCGGCGGCGCCGTCGCCTGATAGTCGGCCTGCTGATGGAGCGCTTTCTGCTGCAGCGGGTGCGAGGCATGGATCTCTCCGAGGCGCTGCTGACCATCGCCGTGGGGCTGATCATTGCCGACGCCCTGCTGGTGGTCTACGGGGGCCAGCCGGTGAGCCTGCCGCTGCCGCGCGAGCTGCGGGCGCCAGTGGACCTCGGGGTGATGATGTACCCCTACTTCCGGGTCTTGATCATGGTCTTTGCAGTGCTGCTGGGGGTCGCCCTGTGGCTGGTGATGACCTATACCCGCATCGGGGCGGCCATCCGAGCAGGGGTCGACGACCGCGAAACCGCCATGTCACAGGGCATTAACGTTCCGCTGCTGTTCGGTGGCGTGTTCGCCGTGGCCAGCTTCCTGGCCGGCATCGCCGGGGTGGTCGGCACCTCCTACATGTCACTGACTCAGGGTCTTGATGTGCGGGTGCTGATGCTCTCGCTGGTGGTGATCATCATCGGCGGCATGGGCTCGCTCAAGGGGGCGGCAGTGGGTGCGCTGATCACCGGCATGGTGTCGAGCTTCGCCACCGGCTACCTGCCCCAGTTCGCGCTCTTCTTCCTGTTTCTACCCATGACCCTGATCCTGGTCTTTCGTCCCCAGGGCCTGTTCGGGAGGACGGCATGAAACGCGAACACCTGCTTATCCTGTTTATCGTCGTCGCCCTGGTGGCCTGGCCACTGGTGATGGGCAACTATGCGGTCTCCCAGGCCAACCGGGCCATGATCTACGCCCTGGCGGCACTGAGCTTCTCGCTGCTGGCGGGCCGGCTGGGTTGGTTCTCGTTGTGCCAGACCACCTTCGCCGGCATCAGCGGCTATACCATCGCCATCCTCGGCGTGCGCTATGGCCTGCCCTTTCCGCTGGTCGTGGTGCTGGCGCTGCTGCTGACCACGTTGAGTGCGGTGGTCTTCGGCCTGCTCACCGTGCGTTCGCGCAAGGTCAGCTTCCTGATGCTGACCCTGGCGCTAGGCCAGATGGTGTGGGCGCTATCCTTCCAGTGGGTCGACGTCACCGGTGGCTATAACGGCATCGCCGGGGTGCGCATGCCGGTCTATGGCGGCCTCGACCTCAACGACACCCGCGTCTTCTACGCCCTGGTGACCACGGTCACGGTGACGATCTTTCTCGCCGTGTGGCGACTCTACCGCTCGCCCTTCGGCCTGCTGCTGCTGGGGATACAGGAGAACGAGCAGCGGATGCGCGCCCTCGGCCATCCGGTCTCCCTGGCACGCTTCACCGCCTTCGTCATGGCCGGGGCCATCGCCGGGGTGGCGGGGGTCTTCCTGGTCTATGACATGGGCATCATGTCGCCCTCGCCACTGGGCCTGGGGCACGCCGTCTGGGTGCTGACCGCCGCGGTGCTGGGGGGCTATCGCAGCCTGCTGGGCCCCGCCCTGGGGGTGGCCATCCTGATAGCCCTGGAAACACTGGTTGCTCAGTACACCGACCGTCACATGATGGTGATCGGTCTGGTCCTGCTGCTCTCGATTCTGCTGATGCCCCGCGGGCTGGCAGACGTACTTGAGCGGCGTTTCAAGCGTAGGACGAAGCCACAGGCTTCCGTGACAACAACAACTCGAGGAGAAGAGCCATGAAGTACGCCAAGACACTCATTGTAGGCGGTGTATCGGCCCTGACAGTAGGGGCCGGCATTACCCATCTCCATGCCGATGAGACCATTCGCATCGGGGTGATCGGCCCCACCACCGGGGTATTCTCCTTCTTCGGCGAACAGCAGCGCATGGGCGTAGAGCTGGCCCAGGAGGAGCTTGCCGACCGGCTGCAAGCGCTCAATATCGAGGTCACGTTCTATGACTCCCAGGGCGATGCGGAGACCACCGTGGATCGGCTGCGGGCCATGGAATCCCGTGACGATGTCGACCTGGTGGTCGGCCCGGTGCTGGGCGGTACCGGCCTGGCCGGGCTGGAGTGGGCCAAGGGCTCCGGTATGCCGACGGTGATCTCCTACTCGGCGCCGGAGGACATCACCATGCGTGATCGCGCCGACAACGTGGTACGTGCCGGCTGGACCGGCGCCCAGCCGATGTTCGCCTTCGGCGAATATGTCGCCGAGGAGCTCGGCCACCAGCGCATCGTCATGGTGGGGCAGGACTACTCCTTCCCCTACAACCAGCTGGGCGGTTTCCTCAAGGGCTTCTGTGCTGCCGGTGGTGAATCGGTAGAGCGTATCTGGCACCCCACCGGCACGTCGGACTACAGCTCCATTCTGGCAACTCTGCCGGATGGCGATGCGGTGCTCTACAACGGCGCGGGCAGTGACGGCCTGGCGTTCTTCCAGCAGTACCACGACTTCGGCATCGACGCGCGCATGCCGCTGCTGGGCGGCTCCAACTTCTTTGCCGTGGGCGATCTGCCGCAAATGGGCGAGCAGGCCATCGGTGGGCTTTCGGCCCTGCAATATGCCGAAGGGTTGGAGACGGATAACTTCGTGGCGTTCCGCGATGCCTTCTGGGCGATGCATGGCGATGATGTCATGCCTCTGGCACCGGCCGAGCACGGCTACGTGGCCTTCAAGATGGCCGTAAACGCCTTCGAGAGTGCCGGTGGCAGCGATCGAGAGGCGGTGATTGCCGCGCTGCGCGAGACCGAGATGCCGGATGCTCCGCGTGGCCCCTTCCACCTCGACGAGTACGGCAACCCGGTGCAGAACATCTACATCAATGAGGTTCAGGAAGTGGATGGGCGTCTGGTCAACGTGCCGATCAAGACCTACGAGAACGTCAGCCAGTTCGGACCCTTCGATGCTGAGGAGTACCTGGCCGGGGAACCCGACAGCCGCGACTTCCCGCCAGGCAACTGCTCGGACCCCTACTATGACTGAAGCACAGCCCATGGTTAGCCCGGCGCCGGCGTTGGAGGTCGCCGGCCTGGCCAAGTCATTCGGCTCGCTGCTGGTGGCCAGCGACGTCCATCTGCGGGTGGACGTCGGTGAGCGGCGTGGGCTGATCGGCGTGAATGGCGCCGGCAAGACCACGCTGTTCAACATGATCGCCGGCGAACTTAAGCCCGACCGCGGTTCGATCGGCTTCTTCGGCGACGATATCACCCGCGACTCGGTCATCCAGCGCACCCTCAAGGGGCTCGGTCGGACCTATCAGGTGTCGACGCTGGTGCCCACGGTCACGGTCAGGGAAAACCTGGCTCTGGCCCGTGGCAATGGAAGATTGCCTTCGCTGTGGCAGCCTGGGAGTCGCGCCTGGATGACGAGCTGATGGCCACCGCCGACCAGTTGGGGCTTGCTCCGGTGCTCGACGAAACGGTATCCAGCCTTTCGTACGGCACCCTGCGACAGCTGGAGCTCGCCATGGTCATGGCCCAGAAGCCTCGGCTGCTGCTCCTCGACGAGCCGGCTGCCGGCCTGTCGCGAGCCGAGCGTCAGGTGCTGCAAGGCATCTTGCGCGACCTGCCGCAAGACGTGACCCTGCTGATGATCGAACATGACATGGAGATGGTGCTGGCGCTGAGCGATCGGATATCCGTGCTGCACCAGGGCCGGATGTTTGCGGAGGGCAGCCCCGATGAGATTGCTGCCCATGACGGCGTAAGAGATATCTATCTGGGGCGTGCCAATGGCTGACACAATCATTCGGGTCGAGAACCTCGATGCGCATTATGGACTGGGGCATGCGCTCCAGAGCCTCAACCTCAGCGTGGGCAAGGAGTGCGTCGCGGTGATGGGACGCAACGGGGTGGGGAAGACCACCCTGGCGCGAGCGATGATGGGGCTTAATCCGCCCCAGGCACAGGGCTCTGTGGAGCTGCTCGGCCAGCAGGTGCTTGGTTGGTCGCCCCACCGTATCGCCCACTTGGGCGTCGGCTACGTGCCCCAGGGGCGCCGGCTCTTCCCGTCACTCAGCGTCGATGAGCACCTGCAGCTGAATTCCCGCAAGGGGCCTGCCGGGCAGCGCTGGTCGGCGAGCCGAGTCTTCGAGCTGTTTCCCTCCCTGGGACGGCGGCGGCGCGCTTACGGAGACCAGATCTCCGGGGGCGAGCGCTCCATGCTGGCCATCGGCCGGGCACTGGTGACCAATCCGGGCTGTCTGATTCTTGACGAGCCGACGGAAGGCCTGGCACCGGCCGTGGTCGAGGATGTTGCGCTGAGCCTGAAGGCTCTGAGCCGCGAGGGGGTGGCGGTTCTGCTGATCGAACAGAACGTCAAGGCTGCCGTGCTGGCGGCCGATCGCGCCTATTTCATGTCGGAGGGCCAGATCGTCCACGAAACCGCAGACGGTGAATCCATGTCCGATGAAGCGACCTTGAGTCGCTATCTCGGCGTCTCGGTCTAAGCATTGCTGTCATCAAAGAGTGCCCCGGTCGTTAGGTCAGGGCACTCTTTTCATCAATCGACTATCAATGGCTGGTTAGCGTCTGGTTCTTGCCGCTAATGTCTCAGGTTGTCAGCACCCGTTCCTCGTCGTAGTGAGCAGCGATGTCGTTGACCGAGATGCAGGTGTACTTGATGACGAAGAAGGCCAGGGTGGCGGGGCAGGAGAAGCTCTCCTCGAACTGTTCGACATGGGCGCCGCGGCCACGGGTGACGCTGGCCCGGTAGGTGTCGCCAGCCTTGGTCAGCTTGACCTTGGCCTGGCTGTCGGCCTCCTGCTTCTCCAGCACCAGCTCCTGCTGCTTGGCCAGCAGTTCGTCGAGCATCTTGCCGCCTTCGCGCTCCTCAGGCGTCGCCCAGACCTCCTGGTCCCGATTGCCATACTGGTAGAGCATGATGATCGGCAGGACAGAGAAGATGGCGCCGCTCAGCACCCAGGTCAGCTCGCCACCGGAGAGTCCCCCGACAAATACGGCCAGCAGCTGTACGACGATACCGACGGCGAGCAGGCCGGCAAGGGGCCGCCACATGCGCGGATTGAGGAAGGGCTTGCCGAGGGTGTGACCCCAGAGCCCCGTCGCCACCAGGATGCCCACGCCGGTAGAGATCAGGGCCCACAGCGGCCCCCCGCCTACCACCAGGGCAATGGCTCCCAACAGCACCAGCAGGCTGTAGAACGCCGCCAGCAGTATGTACGCGCGATGCAGATTCATGCGTAACGTCTCCTTGTTTCGGGTTGCCGGCCGGCAACGCCTGTTATTGTCGTCGAACGCTTGGCGAATAGCTGTACCTGGCGCCAGCTGTCTCGTCATGGGGTTGCAGCGCCTCGGCTGCCCTTAGCTTCGCATATTCCTCGGCTGCGATCAGCATAGCGCTGACCAACGCTGCGCACATCGGGCTAGCGCTGGGGGTCGTCCACCCCGACCCGCTCGGGCACGAACCAGCGGACCGGCCGCAGGTCTTTCTCGATCAGTTCCTCGACCTGCAGCAGGGTGGCGAAGATCGCCATGCGCATGGGAATGCCATTGTCGGTCTGGCGAAAGATCGCCAGCCGCGGATCGCCGTTGAGGTCGACATTGAGGTCGTTGGCGCCAGGTCGGCTGTCCCGGGGCAGCGGGTGCATGACGATGGTGGTGTCGTTGCAGCGTGCATCGAGAAAGTCCCGGCCGACGCTGAAATCCTGCGAGACGCCCGCGAAGCTCTCGCTCATCTCCTCGGTGAAGCGCTCCTTCTGGATGCGGGTGGTGTAGACCACGTCCAGGTCGGAGAAGTCGCTGGCCAGGCTGTCGCGCTGCTCCACCCGGTGGCCCCGGGAGACGACCCGGTCGATCACATGACTCGGCATCTCCAGGCCCGGCGGCGAAACCAGGGTGATGCGCATGGGATCGTAGAGCGACAGCAGCTTGATCAGCGAGTGGACGGTACGCCCATACTTCAGGTCGCCGGTCAGCAGGATGTGGGCCCCGGCCAGCTTCTTGCCCAGACGGGCGAACTCCTTGTCGATGGTATAGAGATCGAGCAGCGCCTGGCTGGGGTGCTCGCCGGGGCCGTCGCCACCGTTGATCACCGGCACATGGGTGGCGGCGGCGAACTCGGCCACCGACCCCTGATCCGGGTGGCGCATGACGATGGCGTCGCAATAGCCGCTCATCACCCGGCTGGTGTCGTAGAGCGACTCCCCCTTGGCCATGGAGGAAAAGGTGAAGCCGGTGGTATCGCAGACGCTGCCGCCCAGCCGACAGAAGGCGGCGTTGAAGCTGACCCGGGTCCGGGTGCTGGCCTCGAAGAAGAGATTGCCGAGCACGGCCCCCTCCAGCACCCGAGTGACCTGGCGGCGGCTGGCGATGGGCTCCATGCGCGCGGCGACCCGCAGCAGGTGATCGACGCGATCGCGGGACAGTGAATCGACGGACAGCAGGTGGGAACTCATTGCAGGCCTCGGGTTGGCGACGGGAATGGCCGTAGTGTAACCCTCCCTGCCGCACGCTTCACGGGCGATGTCGATGAATACGAGGGCTACTGGCCGATCAGTTCCGCGAGGTGACGGGCATGGGTGATCACCTCATGGCTCGCCCGCTCGGTATCCAGGTCGTCCATGGCCACCACGCCGATGCACGCCTCCACGCCGGCGCGGAACTGGGGGGTGGCGATGGGGCTGGCCACGCCCACGGCGCCGCGCTGTAACTGGCCACGGGTCAGGCTATAACCGTCGCTGCGGGCCTGGCGCACCGCTTCGCTGTC
>NZ_AZQX01000355.1:0-7182 GCF_000568385.1 Halomonas sp. BC04 | reverse complement strand
CCTGGCCGAAGCGAGGTGGAGTACCAGGACAAGAAGTCCGATGCCATCGATGTCGCCTTCCCGGCCGCCGACGAGGCCAAGCTGGCGGCCGCCTTCGGGCTGCCCGAGCTGTCCAAGCCCGCCGCCATCGTGATCTGGACCACGACGCCCTGGACCATTCCGGCCAACCAGGCGCTCAACGTCCACCCCGAGTTCACCTACGCCCTGGTGGACACCGGCGAGCGCCTGCTGCTGCTGGCCGAGGAACTGGTGGCGTCGTGCCTGGAGCGCTATGAACTCCAGGGTGAAGTGATCGCTACCACCAAGGGCGAGGCGCTCGATTTGATCGAGTTCCGCCACCCCTTCTATGATCGCCTGTCGCCGGTCTACCTGGCCGACTACGTCGAATCCGAGGTGGGTAGCACCGGCATCGTTCACTCGGCGCCGGCCTACGGCGTGGACGACTTCGTCACCTGCCGGGCCCACGGCATGACGTTCGAGGAGATCAAGAGCCCGGTGCAGGGCAACGGCGTCTACGTCGACGACCTGCCCTACTTCGGTGGCCAGATGATCTGGAAGGCCAATCCGCAGATCGTCGAAAAACTGCGTGAGGTGGGCGCACTGCTGGCCCACAAGGTGATCACTCACAGCTACATGCACTGCTGGCGCCACAAGACGCCGGTGATCTACCGTGCCACTGCCCAGTGGTTCGTGGGCATGGACATCAAGGGCAGTCACGGCCGCACTCTGCGCGAGCGGGCGCTCGAGGGCATCGAGGCGACGCATTTCACTCCGGCCTGGGGCAAGGCGCGGCTGCACAGCATGATCGCCAACCGCCCCGACTGGTGCATCTCGCGCCAGCGCAACTGGGGCGTGCCGATCCCCTTCTTTCTGCACAAGGCCACCGGCGAGCTGCACCCCCGCACCCTCGAGCTGATGGAGGAGGCGGCCAAGCGCGTCGAGGTCGAGGGCATCGATGCCTGGTTCCGGCTCGATCCGGCCGAGCTGCTGGGTGATGAGGCGGCGGATTACGACAAGGTCACCGACACCCTGGACGTCTGGTTCGACTCCGGCACCACCCACCGCCACGTGCTGCGCGGCTCGCACCCCCATGGCCATGAAGACGGTCCGCGTGCCGATCTTTATCTGGAGGGCTCCGATCAGCACCGTGGCTGGTTCCACTCGTCGCTACTCACGGGTTCGGCCATTGATGGGCATCCGCCGTATCGTCAGCTGCTGACCCACGGCTTTACCGTGGATTCGCAGGGGCGCAAGCAGTCCAAGTCGCTAGGCAATGTGGTGGCACCTCAGGAGGTGATGGACAGGCTCGGGGCCGACATCCTGCGCCTTTGGGTCTCCTCTACCGACTATTCCGGCGAAATGGCGGTCTCCGACGAGATCCTCAAGCGTACCGCCGACGTCTACCGGCGTATCCGCAATACCGCACGCTTCCTGCTCTCGAACCTCAGCGGCTTCGAGCCGAGCCGGGACCAGGTGGCCTTCGACGACATGCTGGCGCTGGACCAGTGGTGGTGGATCGCGCCGCACAGCTCCAGGCGCGGATCGAGATGGCCTATGAGGAGTACCGCTTCCTCGACGTCTACCAGCAGGTGCATACCTTCTGCTCCCGCGAGCTCGGTGGCTTCTACCTGGACGTGATCAAGGACCGCCAGTACACCACCCAGGCCGACTCCCTGGCCCGGCGCAGCTGCCAGACCGCCCTATACCAGGTGGTGGAGGCGCTCTCCCGCTGGGTGGCACCGATCCTCTCGTTCACCGCCGAGGAGATCTACGCCCATATTCCCGGCGAGCGGGGCGATAGCGTGCTGCTCGAGACCTACTACGAAGGACTCTCGACCCTCGCCGATGACGCCCCCCTGGGCCGCGACTTCTGGGAGCAGGTACTCGAGGTGAAGCAGGCGGTCAACAAGTGCCTGGAGGACGCCCGCAACGCCAAGACCATCAAGGGCAGCCTGGCCGCCGAGGTCACCCTCTACGTCAGCGACGAGCTGCAGGCGACCCTGGCCAAGCTGGGCGACGAGCTGCGCTTCGTGATGCTGACCAGTGAGGTGCGCCTGGCGCCCCTGTCTGAGAGCAAGCAGTCCGAGGGACGGGACGCCGAGGCCACCGAGCTCGACGGCCTCAGGGTGGCGGTGTCGGCCAGCCCGCACCAGAAGTGCGAGCGCTGCTGGCACCATCGCGAGGACGTCGGGTCCCACAGCGAGCACCCGGACCTCTGCGGCCGCTGTATCGGCAACCTGCCCCAGGGCGCCGGGGAAGTGCGTCACTATGCCTGATGTCGCTGGCGGAGAGCCGATGCAGCGGCCGCTGCGCTGGCTGTGGCTGGCGGCGGCCTGGATCGTGCTGGACCTGGGCACCAAGGCGCTGGCCTCCAGCCTGCTGACCTACGGCCAGCCGGTGGAGGTGCTGCCGTTCTTCAACCTGACGCTGCTGCACAACACCGGCGCGGCCTTCAGCTTCCTGGCCGACAGTCCCGGCTGGCAGCGCTGGTTCTTCGCCGTCGTCGCCGTGGGTGCCAGTATCGGCCTGACCTACTGGATGACGCGACTCAAGCGCGACGAGACCCTGCTGGCGATCTCGCTGGCCCTGATCATCGGCGGGGCGCTGGGTAACCTCTACGATCGCCTGGTGCATGGCTACGTCGTGGACTTCCTGTCGTTTCATGTCGCCGGCTGGTACTACCCCGCCTTCAACGTGGCCGACATCGGCATCACCCTGGGGGCCATCGGCCTGATCTGGGAATCCATTTTCGAGGGGCGCAAGCAGGCGCGCCGTCGCGGCTGACAGCGTCCATGCCGCGACACGACAGAGACAGCGGAGAGCAACCATGAGCGAATACCGCATCGACGAGGGGATGGAAGTCACCCTGCACTTCACCCTCAAGCTGGAAGATGGCACCGTGGTGGACTCCACCCGCGACAAGGAACCCGCCACCTTCCAGATGGGCGACGGCAACCTGCCGCCGGGCTTCGAGTATCCGCTGAAGGGGCTGACCGACGGCGATAGCGGCAGCTTCGAGATCACCCCCGAGCACGCCTTCGGCCAGCACAACCCGCAGAACGTTCAGCTGCTCAGTCGCGACGACTTCGAGGATATCGAACCCGAGGTGGGCACCGTGATGTCCTTCGCTGACGCAGCCGGGGGCGAGCTGCCCGGCGTGATCACCAGCGTCGAGGGCAAGCAGGTGGAGGTGGACTTCAATCACCCGCTGGCAGGGCGTACCCTGACCTTCGAGGTGGAGGTGATAGACGTGAGGCCAGCGCAGACGCACTGAGAAAACGCAGATTTCCTGCTGCGCTCGATATCCTGGCCGCCGGCGGTACTCGAAGTCCTCATTTACTGCCGTGTAAACTCCGGGTTCTCCGTTCCGGCGACGACCAGCCTATCTTCGCTCGCGACGGAACTCAGCGCTTTCTATGCTTTTACTGTTTCACCGCTCTTTACTGAACGATGCCACTGACGCATCAAGGTGACGTAACCATGCAAGCTAACCCCATGCGAATCAGGCTGGCCAATCCCCGCGGCTTCTGCGCCGGCGTCGACCGCGCCATCGATATCGTCAATCGCGCGCTGGATGTCTTCGGTCCGCCGATCTACGTGCGTCACGAGGTGGTGCACAATCGTTTCGTGGTCGACACTCTGCGCGACCGCGGTGCCATCTTCGTCGAGGAGCTCCACGAGGTGCCCGATGACGTCATCGTCATCTTCTCGGCCCATGGCGTCTCCCGCGCCGTGCAGGAGGACGCCGAGCGCCGCGGGCTCAAGGTGTTCGACGCCACCTGTCCGCTGGTCACCAAGGTGCACATGGAGGTGCTGCGCTACGCCAGGCACGGCCAGGAGTGCATTCTGATCGGGCATGCCGGCCACCCCGAGGTGGAAGGTACCATGGGCCGCTACGACACCCGCCATGGCGGCAACATCTATCTGGTGGAGGATGAGGCCGACGTCGAGACGCTCCAGGTCAACAACCCTTCACGGCTCTCCTTCGTCACTCAGACGACCCTCTCCATGGACGATACCGCCCGGGTGATCGATGCCCTGCGGGCCAAGTTCCCCGAGATCGAGGGGCCGCGCAAGGACGACATCTGCTACGCCACCCAGAATCGCCAGGATGCCGTACGCGAGCTGGCGGCCGGCAGTGACCTGCTGCTGGTGGTGGGCAGCCCCAACAGCTCCAACTCCAACCGCCTGCGCGAGCTGGCCGAGCGCATCGGCACGCCGGCCTACCTGATCGATGACGCCGCCCAGATCAACCCCGACTGGCTGAAGGGTGTCGCCACCATCGGCATCACCGCCGGGGCCAGTGCCCCGGAAGTGCTGGTCAAGGGGGTGATCGAACGGCTGCAGGGCCTGGGTGCCCAGGCACCGGAGGAGCTGGCCGGCCGGGAAGAGACCATCACTTTCTCCATGCCCCGTGAGCTGCGGGAGCGCGTGATCATCAGCGAATAGCCATGCTGGGCAAGGGGGTAGGAGAAAACTGATGCGGGTGTTATCAGAAAACCAGTCGTTGGTATAGGCAGGGAAGCCGGGCAAAGGTCCGGCTTTTTTGATGCCGCACTAGCGGCAGAGGATGTCATGATACATACTGAAACAAAACGTACCGCCACCATGGAGACGAGCCGCTTGATCAAGCAAGCCATCCCGGGCCGCTCCCAGGCCACGACAGGCAGCACCCGGCCTTCCGCCGGCTTCACGCTCATCGAACTGATGATAGCGGTAGCCGTGATCGGCATTTTGGCGGCGATTGCGATACCAAGCTATCAGGGCTATGTGGAGCGTGCGACTCGCACGGATGCCCATGCCGGGCTCAGTGATGCGGCGGGCGTACTTGAGCGCTGCTATACGGTCTACAACGCCTATAACAACAGCAGCTGTGCGCTATCCAATGGTGATACGCGAAACTCGCCCGATGAAAATTACACTATCACTGTCGCCAGCACGGCTTCGACCTACACCTTGTCGGCAGCGCTGAACAGTGGCCGAGGCCCCGATGGTTGCACTGGAAGCCTGACCTTGAATCACCAAGGGGTGAGAAACCCGCCGAGCTGCTGGTGAACATGATGAAAGCCCGCGGGTTCACGCTGATCGAATTGTTGGTCACCATCGCCGTGATGGCGATTATGGCCACCATTGCCGTGCCGGGGTTTCAGAACATGATGGCGAGCAACCGGCTGGCGGGGGACTACAACGAGGTGCTGTCAGGGCTCAACTACGCCAGGAGCGAGGCGATCAAGCGGCGAGAGAATGTCACTTTCCAAATTGACGATGGCAGCGGAACCTGGGTTTATGAAGTTAAAGCGGGCGGTATTGATCTTGTGATCCGCCAAGGGCGGGATAGTCGAGTAGTTGTTTCTGATGTAACGGTAGTTTTTAATTCTCTTGGCCGGCGCGAAAGCTGTTCTTCAACCGCTTGTGAAATATCAGTTTCCAACAGCAGTGGTAGTCGTGAGATGCAGGTGAGTACCACCGGACGTATCGGCAAGTCGCCATGAGGTATTCAATGAAGGGCTACCGTCCACAGACAGGCTTTACGCTGATAGAGGCCTTGATCGCTCTGGTGGTACTGTCCATCGGGCTGCTAGGCGTGGCGGCCATGCAGCTCAAGGCCCTCCAGAGCGCTCATATGGGCTACCAGCGCGCCGTGGTGAGCCTGGCGGCCATCGACGCCCAGGAAAGGGCCTGGGCAAAGCTGGCGAGTAACGGTACCTGCCCGGCAGGCGGGGATATTGAGGGCGACTGGCTGGGGGAGTGGTTTGGCACCATCCTCGTCAATGATGGAAGCAGCCTCAGCAATGCTGGATGCCAATATACCGTCTCCATCGAGTGGCAGGAAGAGCGCTATTCTGACGGCGAGACCGGCGATGCTTTCGTATACCTGTTTCGGTTGCCCGAGCTATGAATCGTCAACATAAGCCAAGCTTTTTTCCAAGTATGGCAGGCGCCAGGCGAACACGGCGTCAGTTGGGTTTTAGTCTGATAGAACTGATGGTGGCCCTGGTCATCGGGCTGATCATTATCCTTGGTGCCGGCCAGCTTTTCCTGATGGGTTTCCAGACGTTCCGCCAGACCGAGTTGCTGGGCAACAAGCAGGCGGCGCTGACCTTCGCCACCGAGACGCTGGTTCGTGACATTCGTAGGGCCCGCTCTATAGATAACAGCTCTGTTTTTCAAGTGGTAGTGCCTAATAACGGTGATCTTGATTCTTGTGATGTTGGTGATGATGTAACAAAAGAATACTGGGTTGAGGAGTATAGTGGTGAGCACACGCTCATGCTGAAAACAGGCTGTCCAACGGTTGCAGAATTTACCGAACCATTGGTTGGGGGGTTCGTGGATAATGGGTTTCCTATGCCCAATGATTTAGATAATGGAGTCTGGCAGTTGACGTTTCGTCTGCAATCGAGTGTGCAGGGTGAATTCGATGAGTTTGTATTTCATGCGGTGAATCGAAATGCCGCTGTCAATTGATATTATGCCTTTTGACCTAGCTGAACTTGCCGGGAGGCTAGCATGAAAAAACAAAGAGGCGCTGCGCTGGTCGTCGTGCTGTCGCTCTTAACGATGTCGCTCATGCTAGGGCTTTCCGGCATGCAGTCCTCGCTGGTCGATGAGCGCCTGGCGGGCAATTACAAGGCGCAGACTGAAGCGCAGATGGCGGCAGAGCAAGCAGCCACTGAAGGTTTTCAACAGTCTTCTGGTGCTATTTTTGATGATACTGTCCCTCTTTCAGATATATTGGTAATGAGTTGGGAAGATTTTGTTGGTGGTGACCACTTTTCGGCGAGTCCGAGTGAAAGTGTTTGTACTGGGAGGCTTGAGTGCCGATATAGGTACATAGAAGATGGCAGTAAGTATGTTGCCTCAATGGGCAGGGTTTTTGTTGGTGATGTTGGCGTGGCAGAAAGTGAGCCGATTCTTGTTCGTTTAGTTACTCTGACGATACCGAATATAAATGGTGCGCATACGTGCTACGGGGAAGATTGCAGCTATGATTCTGGCGGAAATTCTGAATTGACAGGCATAGATCATCCGGTTCCAGATAATAGTTCCTGTAACGGGGGGGCTTGTCGTACAGACCCAGATGAAGATGAAGAAAATCGTAATGATGTTGCTCAGTGTTTTTACCCGGATACGTCAGAAAGTGGAAGTTTTGGCCACTGTAAGCCCGGTGAGGAAGCCCTG
>NZ_AZQX01000354.1:0-10091 GCF_000568385.1 Halomonas sp. BC04 | reverse complement strand
GCCGCGAGTGTGGGTGGCACGCGGCAGCATGCCGTACTCGGCGGTCACCCACCCCTGCCCCTTGCCGCGCAACCAGCGCGGAACGCCGGCCTCCACGCTGGCGTTGCACAGCACCTTGGTGTCGCCGAACTCCACCAGCACGGAACCCTCGGCAT
Source organism: Halomonas sp. BC04 (assembly GCF_000568385.1). Lineage (NCBI taxonomy): Bacteria > Pseudomonadati > Pseudomonadota > Gammaproteobacteria > Oceanospirillales > Halomonadaceae > Halomonas > Halomonas sp. BC04. Next base: position 9,936 of record NZ_AZQX01000354.1, on the reverse strand, counting down.
GGCGCGTGTAGTCACGGGTGAGCCGGATCTCGCGAGGCTGGTCGGGCCGTCGTCCACTGGAGCGCTTGAGGTCGGAAGCCATGTTACCTCTCAATACATAGGGGGTTGGGTATGACGCCGGTTGCCGCCTCTGCCACCGGCAGCCGACCGGCGTCGGAAAAGCGGCCATTCTACACGGTCGGCGCGCCGAATCGGGTACACTCCTTGCCAGACATTTCACCCGCTGCGGCCAAAGGGCCACAGCTCGCTGTATCGGGGAGTCGCTATGGCTGACGGCAAGAACAGAGTTCACAGCATGACCGCTTTCGCCCGCCAGAGCCGGGAAGGCGAGTGGGGCAGCCTGCAGCTGGAGCTGCGCTCGGTGAATCAGCGCTACCTGGAGCCCCATTTCCGGCTTCCCGAAGCTCTGCGCGACCTGGAGCCCGCCTTTCGCGAGACGCTGCGTACCCGGCTGGCCCGGGGCAAGATTGAGTGCAACCTGCGCTTCGAACCGACCAGCGCCAGCGAAACCCTGGCCGTCAACCATACTCGGCTGACCGCCTTGGCCGAGGCCCTGGGGGTGATCCGCCAGGCCCTGCCCGAAGCGCCCATGCCGGACGCCCTGGCGCTGCTCGACCACCCCGGCGTGCTCGAATCCCAGGGTATCGATCTCGATGTGGTGAAAGCCGAGGCCGCGTCACTGTTCGAAGCGACCCTGGGCGAGCTGATCGAAGCGCGGGCCCGGGAGGGCGAGAAACTCGCCACCCTGATCCGCGACCGCCTGACAGGTGTGCGCGAGCAGGTCACCGAGGTGCGCCGGCTGATGCCGGAGATACTCCAGCGCCAGCGAACCCAACTGCTGGAGCGCCTCGAGTCGGTCAAGGCCGAGCTCGACCCCCAACGCCTCGAGGCCGAGCTGGTCCTGCTGGCCCAGAAGGCCGACGTGGACGAGGAACTCGACCGCCTGGCGACCCACGTCACCGAAGTGGAGCGCCAGCTGGGCCAGAAAGGCCCCGTAGGACGCCGACTCGACTTCCTGATGCAGGAGCTCAACCGCGAAGCCAATACCCTGTCGTCGAAGTCCGTGGTCGCCAACACCACTCGCTGCGCAGTGGAACTGAAGGTGCTGATCGAACAGATGCGCGAACAGATCCAGAACATCGAGTGATGTCCGGGCGAATTGTCGGGTTCCGAATGATCAGCAGACATGTGGTGGCTCAAAGCGCTTGGCCCTTGAGACCACCGACTCTATATGAGCTTAAAGGGCTCAATATCGCGGAATATCCCGGTCTTGGTCATATCACGGCGCAGCGTGAAGGCTCCATGGCCGCTACCGGGTCGACTTGCTGCAGCTGATCGAACTGGATCCTGTTCCACTGCGCACGGGTGACCTTGACGCTGTAGAGGTATTGATCCCGCTCACCGCCTGTCGCAGGATCGGCGATCGGGCGGTAGCCCGAGACACGGGCCTCCTGCACGGTGGGCAGCCGGGCAAAGACCGCACCCAGCACCCGGAAGGCAATGCCATGCACGTGGTCGCGATAGAGTTTGCGCTGCCGGGTGGCACTCAGTCTTTTCGGCGTGAGCTTCAGCCGCTTCGCAGGCATGCTCCACTCTCGGTCGGGCATTTCCTCCTCGGCCGGTAACTCGATATCCACGGCGATCGTGCGCTCGTCGGATCCAAGATCAAAATCAATCATCGTCTCTCGCGGCCACTCGATCTCTTCGAGGCGCTCGCGCAGGGTCTGCTCCATGGCATCCAGATCATCCCAGACGCCCTCCTCTTCCCGCTGCTGACGCGCGAACTCAGCGGCATCGTGTTCCGTCTTGCGCCACTCCCACTGGCGATAGTGCTCATCGAATGTCGCTAGGCGCTGACGGTTCTCCTGCTCGACTCGCTGCCTGGCCGGTGGCCAGAACCGATGCCACCAGGCAAGAATAGTGGGTACCGGTGGTGAAGGCGGCGGTTCCTCGAAGCCCTGGGGCACATAGCCGTTGTCATCGGGATGGGGCGTCTGCTCATGCAGTGTCCCCAACCGCACAAGGTCTTCGTTCAACCGCAGGCAGTGTGCTTCCAGTTGCTCCCGGAGCGAACCTTCCGCATGACGGCGCAACACCCGCGCCTCAGCATCGCTCATCCGGAGCCCATCCGCGTGGAAGTAATCGATCTGACCGTTGTCGCGAACCTCCAACTGCACCGGCAAGGAAGCGCCATCGGCCAGCAGCTCCTCGAGGACTGACGCGGCGCTGCTGCCTGATGATGCCGGCGAGGCAGTACCCCGACGATCAGCATCCTTGTTGTTGAGCTTCTGGCGGTAAGCCAGCCCGGTGCCGGGAAGGCCGGCATGACCCTGTACCCCACGGGGGCCGACGCTGAGGCCAGCCCCACGCGGCCCCACCGACAGGCCAAGGCCACGCTTGCGGAGGTTCAGCCTCAGCCCCGGCGCGAGGGTGATGCGTCGTTGAAATCGAAAGGCCATAAGCCCCCCCTGGATAAGATCTCTAACACGATACCAAAAAAAGAATACACCCCTGCCATTAGAGCAGAGGCGCATGATGCTCAGTTGCGGCTGGTACCGAACGCCCGCACCTCCTGGCCATAGAGCTTGGTCTCGAACTTGCACAAAACGATCGGCAAGGGCTGAATGTAACCCGCTCATGGGTGTAGACCGGGGTATCGAGAAATATCTCGAGTCAGCGGCGGCCCATGACGCAAGCGGCCCAAGCCACGTATAATGCTCGCCCCTGTCGAATCTTCGTCACTGACCCGGAGCCGTCATGTCCCAAGGTACGCTTTTCGTCGTTTCCGCCCCCTCCGGTGCTGGCAAGACCACCCTGGTGCGCGAACTCATCGACAGCCTCGACGGCATCCAGGTCTCGGTATCCCATACCACCCGGAGCCAACGCCGCGGCGAAGTGAACGGTGTGAACTACCACTTCATCGACGTGCCGGCCTTCGAGGCAATGATCGAGCGTGGCGAGTTCTTCGAATACGCACGGGTGTTCGACAACTATTACGGCTCGTCGCGTCCGTCGGTGGAAGCCATGCTCAATGCCGGGCAGGACGTGATCCTGGAGATCGACTGGCAGGGCGCCCGCCAGGTGCGCCAGCAGATGCCGGATGCGGTCTCGATCTTCATCCTGCCGCCCTCCCGGGACGAGCTCGAGCGCCGCCTGGCCAGCCGCGGCACCGACGAGCATGCAACCATCGCACGGCGCATGCGCGATGCGGTAAGCGAGATGTCACATTACGACGAGTACGATTACCTGGTGGTCAACGACGATTTCACCACCGCCCTGCGCGAACTGCAGTCGCTGGTGATCAGCCGTCGCCTGAGCCTAGCCCGGGTTCAGAAAGAGCACGGCCCGCTGCTGGCAGCGCTATTGTCATAACACCAGCCGCAGGCGCTTATCCTGATCCCGGCTGCAAGTGCTTTCCCTGACACCCTGCCGTCGCAAGCGCTTGTCAGGGACGCCGGGCGTCGAGTAATCTAGTCTGTCCTGTTCCATTTCATATTTCCGGTTGCGGCCGGGGACATCCACTGCTTTTCAGGAATACCTACATGGCGCGTGTCACCGTCGAAGATTGTCTGGAAAACGTCGAGAATCGTTTCAAGCTGGTGATGATCTCAACCCAGCGCGCTCGCCAACTCGCTCGCGGCTCCCGCGACGCCCTGCTGCCCTGGGAAAACGATAAGCCCACCGTGATGGCCCTCCGGGAGATCGCCGCCGGCCTGGTCGACAAGAGCGTACTGGACGAGCCGATCGAGGCACCGGTCCGAATTCGTCATGAGGGCGAACCGGGCATCGCCATCGAGGAGTAAGGCTAGCACTCAAGGCGCGCTAATGTTCACCATCGACGACCTGGCCGACCGACTCGGCGGCTACCTACCTCCCGAAGAGATCCAGCAGGTCAAGCGCGCCTTCTACTACGCCGAGCAGGCCCATGACGGCCAGCGGCGGCGCTCCGGCGAGCCCTACGTTACCCATCCGCTGGCGGTGGCCAATATTCTCGCCAACATGCACATGGACCATCAGAGCCTGATGTCGGCCATGCTGCACGACGTGATCGAGGATACCGGGGTCTCCAAGGAGGCACTCGCCGAGCAGTTCGGCAAGCCGGTGGCGGAACTGGTCGACGGCGTCTCCAAGCTGACCCAGATCACCTTCGAGGACAAGGCGGTCGCCCAGGCCGAGAACTTCCAGAAGATGGTGCTGGCGATGTCCCGGGATATCCGGGTCATCATCGTCAAGCTCGCCGACCGCCTGCACAACATGCGCACCCTGGGCGCCCTGCGTCCCGAGAAGAAGCGCCGCATTGCCCGCGAGACCCTCGAGATCTACGCCCGTATCGCCAGTCGGCTGGGCATCAATACCATCCGGGTGGAACTCGAGGACCTCTCCTTCCAGGCGCTGCATCCGATGCGCGCCGAGCGCATCAAGCGCGCCGTCTCCAGCGCCCGCGGGCATCGTCGCTCGGCGATCCGCCAGATCCAGAACGCACTGCAGCAGAGCCTCGACGACGAGCAACTCGACGGCACGGTGATCGGCCGCCAGAAGCACTTGCTGTCGATCTACAAGAAAATGCGCGACCAGCGCAAGCCCTTCGCCGAGATCATGGATGTGTTCGGCTTTCGCATCATCACCCAGGACGTCGACAGCTGTTACCGCATCCTCGGCGTGGTGCACAACCTCTACAAGCCGGTGCCAGGGCGCTTCAAGGACTACATCGCCATTCCCAAGGCCAATGGCTACCAGAGCCTGCATACCACCCTGTTCGGCAGCGGCGGCATGCCCATCGAGGTGCAGATCCGTACCCGCGAGATGGAGGCCATGGCCAACAACGGCATCGCCGCCCACTGGCTCTACAAGGCCGGTCAGACTGATCATCCCATCGCCGAGGGCAGCCATGCCCGCGCCCGGGAGTGGGTCAAGGGCCTGCTCGAAATGCAGCGCCACGCCGGCGACTCGCTGGAATTCATCGAACACGTCAAGAACGACCTGTTTCCCGACGACATCTATGTCTTCACGCCCCGCGGCGACATCATGGAGCTGCCCCAGGGGGCCACGGTCATCGACTTCGCCTACGCGGTTCACACCGACATCGGCAACAACTGCATCGCCTGTCGCATCGATCGTCACCTGGCGCCGCTCTCTACCCGACTGGAGAGCGGACAGACACTGGAGATCATCACCGCTCCCGGTGCCAAGCCCAATCTCGCTTGGCTCAATTTCGTGGTTACCGCCAAGGCGCGCTCGGCGATTCGCCACGCACTCAAGCACCAGCAGCATACAGAAGCCGTGCAGCTGGGCCGACGCCTGCTCAACAAGGCCCTGAGCGAATTCGAGACCAGCCTTGAGGAGCTGCCGGAGCAGGCCCTGCCACAGGTGCTGGACGACCTCTCGCTCAAGCACGAGGATAGCCTGCTGGAGTCCATCGGCTTGGGAACAAGGGTGGCCTATGTGGTCGCCAGGCATCTGGTCGATGCCCTCCATGGCGACGACGCCGACAGCAGCCAGCGTACCCATAAACCCCAGGGGCCCATCGTGATCAGCGGTGCCGAAGGCATGGTGATCAAGTTCGCCCGCTGCTGTCATCCGTTGCCCGGCGACCCTGTGATCGGCCACCTCTCCGTGGGCAAGGGAATCGTGGTGCACCGGACGGAATGCCGCAATCTCGCCGAGCTGAAGAGCGACCCCGACAAGCTGCTCGCCCTGGAGTGGTCCGCCGACATTGCCGAGGACTTTCCCGTGGCGCTGCGCCTGGAAATCGAGAGCCGCCGGGGCCTGGTTGCCGAGTTGGCCAGTCTGGTCACCGACGCCGATGCCAATATCGAGCGCATCGGCATCGAGGAGCGCGACGTGCGCCTCTCCATCGTCCACCTGACCCTGGCGGTGCGTGACCGGGTGCATCTCGCCCGCATCATCAAGCGTATCCGCAATCTTTCGCAGGTCGGCAAGATCACCCGCGTCGGTAACTGAACTTCCTGCTCACTGCCCAACAGGCGGGCGGCAGAGTCACTTCGACAATTCCATTTTCTCATCCGAAACGAACAGAAGGAGCGCCTCATGAGCAACAAGGCCGTCATCAACACCGACAAGGCACCCGCCGCCATCGGCCCTTACTCCCAGGCGATCAAGGCCGGCAACACCGTCTATCTCTCCGGCCAGATTCCCCTCGATCCGGCCACCATGGAGCTCGTCTCCGAGGATTTCGAGGCCCAGGCCCGCCAGGTATTCACCAACCTGAAGGCCGTCTGCGATGAGGCCGCCGGCTCGCTGGGCGAAATCGTCAAGCTCAACCTCTACCTGGTGGATCTGGGCAACTTCGCCATCGTCAACCAGGTGATGGAGGAGTTCTTCGACAAGCCCTACCCGGCACGTGCCGCGGTGGGTGTCAAGGCGCTGCCCAAGGGCGCTCAGTTCGAGGCGGAAGCAATAATGGTCATCGGCGACTAATAAGTACCGAATAAATGCCTGCGCGGGCGAATCACTGCGTTGCACAGCGCTGGTGCGCCAGCCCGGTCGGAATCCTCATGTAGCAGCTTGTACACTCCGGTTCCTGCGCGCTGTGCGCCTTGTGCTTCATCCCGCTCGGCGATTGATTCTGGCACTTATCATGAGACTGTTTATCGCACTGAACCCACCGGATGAGCTGCGTGCGCGACTCGGTGAGCTGGCGGATTTCGCCCACGCCCGATGTGGCGGACGGCGCATGCCGGACGAGAGCCTGCACCTGACCCTGGCCTTTCTCGGCGAGGTGGAGGAAGCGCAGGCCCTCGAACTGGTCGAGTGGGTGCAGGGCCTGGCCATCGCGCCCGGGAAATGGCGCCTTGACGGCTGGGGCTGCTTCAAGCGACCCGGTATCGTCTGGGTCGGGAGCCAGGCACCCGATCCGGCCCTGGAGGCGCTCCAGAGCATGCTCTGGCACACCCTCGAGGCCCACGGCCTGGCCGGTCGCCCCACCCGGTTCATTCCCCATGTCACCCTGCTGCGACGCGCTGTCTCTCTCGACACCCGAAGCTTTCCTGAGGTCGACCTCAGTTGGCCCTACCGTCAGCTTGAGTTGATCCAGTCCTTCACCGATGGATGCGGCGCTCGTTACCGCACCCTGGCCGTATCGCAGGGCTGATCATCAGAATAGAGTCCGCCAGCTATTGGCAAGCCAATTATTTGCGCCAAAGATAAAAGAGCGCAAGATATCCCACCTGAGACCACGGATACTGCAGCTTCCTGCCAGTTATAGGCAGTCAAGTCGGCGTGGCCGATCTCTATGTCGCCGGCGAAGCCAGCACACAAACGCCGGCATCAAGCGACCCAACAACGGCTTCGAGGCACTGAGCCTGGGCTATCGCTGGGCGCTTTGATAGCGGGTACGACTTCGTACAGAGACAACTAGACCGGCTCGGGCAGGAAGCCGCCCTCTTTCATGACCTGGGTGTAGCCGTCACGGTAGGTGGGGTAGCGGAAGCTGTAGCCGGTCTCCAGCAAGCGGGTGTTGTCGCAGCGCTTGCTGGCACGCTTGCGTAGCGGTGCCTGGATCACTTCCGTGGGCTCCACCTTGAGTCGCCCCGCCATCCAGGCCATCACCTCATAGAGGGGATCCGGAGCACAGTCGCTGGCCAGGTAGAGATTCTCCAGCGGCTTCCCCGCCTCGCTGAGCACAATCAGGTGCTTCAGCACGCCGGCGCAGTCGTCGCGGTGGATGCGATTGGAGTACATTGGAGGGGTCGCCGGCGCAATGCGGCCTTCCAGGACCTGGCGGATCAGGCGGTCACGGCCGGGGCCATAAATGCCGGAAAAGCGCACTGCCGTACCGGGTATCGGGCTATCATGCAGGGCCTGTTCCGCTTCCCGCATCAGCACGCCGGAGAAACCGGGCGCCTCGGCGGGGCTCTCTTCATTCACCTGCTCGCCTTCCTTCTGGCTGTAGACGCTGGTGGAAGAGACGAACAGAATTCGCTGCGGCGCGATATCGCGCCCTTCGTAGGTGCGCAGCACCGCCTGGAGCCCATCGAGATAGGCGGCACGGTAAGCGGCCTCCTCGAAGCGGTCGGCGCTCAGCACATAGACCACGAAGTCGGCGTCGGGCAGCTTGGCCAGGGCGGCTTCGTCGCTGAGGTCCAGCGCCAGGGGCTCGATGCCGCTGCCCTCCAGCGCCGCTATGCCGCGTCGAGCGCCAATGACCCGGTGGCCGGCCTCGATCAGCTCGCCGCCCAGCACCATGCCGATATCACCACAACCTAGAATCAATGTCGTTTTCTTCACCTTTCTCTCGCCCCCTGATAAAAAGTCCCTATTGAATTCCATGCATCTATCGTCCGAGAGGATGCCCGAAGGGCACCAACCATGACTCTAACAGAACTTCGCTATATCGTAACCTTGGCCCAGGAGCGCCACTTCGGCCGCGCCGCTGAACGCTGCTTCGTCTCCCAGCCGACACTGTCGGTGGCGGTCAAGAAACTCGAGGAAGAGCTTGGGGTTGCACTCTTCGAGCGTTCCAAGTCCACCGTCCAGGTGACCCCCATGGGCGAGAAGATCGTCGAGCAGGCCCAGCGTGTACTGGAGCAGAGCAGCGTGATCAAGGAGCTGGCCAATGCCGGCAAGGACCAGCTGGCGAGCCCTCTGCGCATCGGCGCCATCTACACCATCGGCCCCTATCTGTTCCCGCATCTGGTGCCGGCATTGGCACGCAGCGCACCGCAGATGTCGCTCTATATCGAGGAAGGCTTCACCGCCAGCCTGCGCCACAAGCTGAGGAGCGGCGAGCTCGACGCCATCATCATCGCACTGCCGTTCAACGAGACCGATGTCGTCACCAAGCCGCTCTACGACGAGGAGTTCGAGGTGCTGATCCCGGCCGACCATGCCTGGGCTGCCCGCGATCACATCGACAAGGAGGATCTCCTCACCGAGCGCCTGCTGCTGCTCGGTGAGGGTCACTGCTTCCGTGACCAGATACTCGAGGCGTGTCCGGCCATCAGCCACAAGCTCAACAGCCCCCACAACACCCTGACGGCGGAAGGCGGTTCCCTGGAAACCATCCGCCACATGGTGGCCTCGAAGCTCGGCATCACGGTACTGCCCCGCTCGGCCATCGGTACCGTCCATTACGAGACCGGCCTGCTCACCAGCCGCCCGTTCAGCGCCCCGGCACCCTCGCGCACCGTGGCCATCGCCTGGCGGGCCAGCTTCCCCCGGCCCCGCGCCATCGACGCGGTCACCAATGCCATTACACAGTGTCATGAAGCACTCCCCGAGCCGGCATGAACACTGACACCAAGGCGCTTGACGCACCGGTCAGCTCGCTCAAGGGCGTCGGGGAAGCACTGGTGCTGAAGCTGGCACGGCTGCGCGTGGCCTGCGTGGCCGACCTGCTCTTCCACCTTCCCCTGCGCTACCAGGACCGCACCCGCATCACGCCCATCGGCACCCTGCGTGCCGGGCACGAGGCCGTGGTGGAAGGAGAGGTCATGGCCAGCGAGGTGGTGCGCGGCCGGCGCCGCAGCCTGCTGGTACGGCTGCGCGACGGCTCAGGCATCCTCAGCCTGCGCTTCTTCCATTTCTCGCCGGCCCAGCAGCAGCAGTTCCGTCCGGGCGCTAGAATTCGCGGCTTCGGGGAGGCCCGGGCCGGTGCCACCGGGCTCGAAATCTACCATCCCGAGTACCGGTTGCTGAGCGACGACGCTCCGCCGGTGGAGGATCACCTGACGCCGATCTACCCCACCACCGAAGGGCTGCACCAGACTCGGCTGCGGGCGCTGATCGAGCAGGCACTGGCACTCCTCGATGCCGATCCCGAGGCGCTGCCCGACTGGCTGCCCGAATCCCTGCGCCAGCGCTTCGGCCTGCCTGAGCTGCACCACTGCCTGAAGGTGCTGCATCAGCCACCGCCGGATGCCGACCCCGACCAGCTGGCCAGCGGCCTGCATCCCGCAAGCCGGCGGCTGGCCCTGG
>NZ_AZQX01000353.1:0-6417 GCF_000568385.1 Halomonas sp. BC04 | reverse complement strand
TTGAGAGCCAGTGAATAGCGGAAGGCTTCGCCCTTTCCGGCATCCTGGTAGAGCTGTGCAATGCGCGCCTGTTCACTCGGCTCGATCAACTCGGCGAAGTGCGAGCCGATCAGCCGCTCCAGCGTGTAGCCGGTAATCTTGCAGCAGGCATCGTTGGCAGTCAGGAAATAGCCCTGCAGATCGAGGGAGAAGACCGCATCGGGGTGGTAGGTGAACAGAGAGCGGTAGCGCTGTTCATTCTCGCGCAGGGCGCGACGGTTCTGTTCTCGCTCCACCGCCAGGGAGACCAGTTCCGCCGACTCGATGATGCGTCGACGCTCGGCGCGGGTCGGTTCTCCCGGCTCCCTGAAATAGGTGCCGAAAGCCCCCAACAAACGCCCATCGCTGGCAATTACCGGATAGGACCAGCAGGCGCGCAGGCCGTGCTCGGCGGCCAGGCCATGATAGCCGGCCCAGTGCGGATCGTTGGCGATATCGGCGCAGACCACGAAGTCCCGTATATGGGCGGCACGGCCGCAGGCGCCCGCCGCGGGCCCCACGCCGACCCCACGCACCCCTTCACAGTAGCGCTCAGGCAAGCTGACCGAGTAGACGCTCTCCAGCGATTTACGGTCGTCTCCACAGAGCATGATGGAGCACAGGGAGCCGGGCGCTGGGACTCCACCATCCGACAGATCGCCCTGAGCGTATCGGGCAGTGGCTGATCGCGGGCGATCAGGGTCTGCACGCGCTGCTGGGCGCGAAGATGCCGCTGGGTTCGCGCCAGGGATACCGAACGTCGACGGCTCAGGCTCGCCATGCCCAGGCTGAAAGCCAGCAGGTAGCTGAGAATCAAGCCCCCGATTGCCACGTTCATCGGCATCAAGCCACCGATGGCCAGCGGGCCCACAGCGGCGTCGTATACCCGCGCCTCCAGGGTGTCTCCGCCCGGCAGCACGATCAGGCCCCGATGAAGCTTCACGCCTCGTTCGCGCTCGGCATCATGATTGGCAGCCAAGGGGCTGTCCTGCCGATGTACCGAGAGCAGCAAGGGGGTCACGATGGAACGGAGCTCCTCCCCCAGCAAGCGTTCGAGGTCGAGGACACTGACCATCTTGCCATTGCCCGATCCGGGCAGCGGCACCGATACCAGCGCCAGTTCGGGGCTCAGGGCGTCAGGCAGCACCCAGCGCGGGTAGCCGCCACCCACCGCCAACCAATCCAGCAGCCAAGCGTCGTCCTGTCGAATCCAGCCATGAAACAGCAGCGCGCTGCTCCGGTCACGGCCCCATCGGAACCGTTCGCTCTCGTCCTGCCAATAGAGCGAGACCAGGCTCGGCATGTCGCGAAAGTAGCTGTCGAACTCCGTCTCGCGGTATGGCAGCGGCGGGCGGCCCGCAAAGTGGCCCCAGCGCTCGGCCATGCGCTGAAGGGTCAACTGCTGGGTATCGACAACCCGCTCCGCCGTAACCTTGAAGTTGGTCAACAACTCCGCTGCATGGCGATGCTTGGCGTCGTACTGCTGCCAGGTGAGGGAATACCAGGCCAGGCCGCTCGCCATCACCCCGCCAGCCAGTGCCAGCACCATGATGCGACTGAGTACCGGCGGCGCCGAGGCACGACGCCCGATAAGGATCATGGCCGCACCGCTCAGCAAGGCGGGCAAGGCAGTAAAGGGCGTCGTGAATGGCGTACCCCAAGGGCCCGGCATGATGACGTCTGGCCAGACGACCTCGGCCAGGCTGATGCCCCCGGTGGACACTACCACCACCCCCCCCAACACCCAGCCCAGCCGTGCCCGCCGAGTCGCCTTGCCCGCCAGCAGGCACGCCGACACCGCCAGCAAGGCAATGCTGGTGGATAGCGCCACCGGCGTCGGCCAGATTTCCAGCGCACGCCACTGACCTTCCGGCAACAGGGCCAGCAGGGGCGCATACAACCCGAAAGGCAGCAGCAATGCCCCGCAGAGCTGGGCTAAGCGGGGTCGATTCAGCATGGTCGCGAGCAAGCCGCCGCCCACCAGCAGCATCAAGGGCAGGCTGGCCCTGGAAGGATTCCAGTCGACCGGCAACTGCCAGGTCGCCAGGCCGTTGAACACCCCCATGACCATGAGCAGTATCGGCACCAGAATCAGCCAGGTGTGAAGCGCCACCTGCTGAGAGTTATTGGGCATATCGCCCCCTGCTCGTGAATGGGTCCTGATAGTCGACTTATCGGCCGCTAGACAAAACTCTTGAGGCTCCCTTGATGTTCTCCTGGAAATGGAGAGGATCGGGCGCCGTCAGGCTGGGCCTATCTGCGTGGGGCGGGGGGAATCTTGTCAGGAAAGAGGCGGTGACTCGGCGGCAACGACGCGATTGCGCCCGGCGTGCTTGGCGCGGTACAGCGCCTCGTCGGCCCGCTTGAGCGCCTCCTGGGCGGGCTCATCCTGCATCAGCTGGGTGACACCGATGCTGGTCGTCAACGAAATGCGCTGCCGTTCGCGGTCGCGGAATTCGAAGGCCTCCACCGCAAAGCGGATACGCTCCGCTATCTCCATGGCCCTGGCCTGGCCGCTGCCGAGCAGCAACACCACGAACTCCTCGCCACCGTAGCGCGCGGTACAGTCATGTTTGCGCGTCTGCCCAATCAGCACCTCGGCGAACTGGCAAAGCACGCCATCGCCCACGGAGTGGCCATAGGTGTCATTGATCCGCTTGAAATGATCGATATCGAGCATCAGCAGCGAACAGGGCACGCTACCCGCACTGTCCAGCCCTTCGGTATCCCGCTGCCAGGCCTGAATCTTGGTAAGGTGGACCTCCAGTGCCCCTCGGTTGAACAGGCCCGTCAGCGGGTCGTGGGTGGCCTGACGATAGAGACGCAGCAGCAGGCTGAGCTGGAAATGATTGGCCGCCAAGGAGACCGCCAACAGGCTCGACAGGAGCCAGAACGCTTCTGCGCCCTGCCCGGTCAGCCAGCTGCCGTCGACCATCTGGGAAAACATCTGCAAAGCCAGCATGGCGATGCCGGCGAGCAGCGACTCCAGGATCGTGAAGGGGAAGACGCTGAGCGATGCCACCAGCAGGAAGGGAATGAAGCCATAGCCCACCAGATTGTGCAGCTCATGCGGCGGCAGCATGAGCAGCACCAGTGTGTAGAAGGCCGCGGGCAATGCCAGCAGCATGCCGGCACAGAAACGGATGCGACGAATCCGCTCCTGGCTGTAGAGGGCGAGCAGCAGCACGGCAACCAGCCCCAGGATCAGCACAACCCGCCCGACCAGAGTGTACTTGAGCAGCTCGGTGGGCAGCACCAGGGCATCCACCACGATCCACAGCGGGGAGAGGATGGCGAAGATGATGCCCAACGCCAGCACGCGGCTGCGCAGGTAGCGTGAGTGGGCAAAGGCGAAGTCACGGGAGTGATGATGGCGGCTGAAGGTATCGCGCAGCGAACTGAAGCCGACGAATAGCTCATGGCCCGCCTCGGGCGGTTCAGCCAGCCTGTCCAGGCGACGCGTGCGGCGCTCGGCGTCTTGCGTTTCCTTCAATTTGCTGAAAAGCATTCAATGACCTCAGTAGACCGGCCTCTCCGCTGCCATGCAGGACAAAACTGTGCCCAAATGAGCCTCATTGTAACAGCGAAGGCCATGAAAGATGCCTTAAAGTATTGATCTAAAGCAAGAATCGTGGACATAGGCTAGCCTAAACGCCGTATCGCAATGAAGCGCCCCGCATCGGAAAAGGTCAGCCGAAAGCGACCATGCACACCGTCACGGGTCACCACCCGCCGCAACGCCTCGGCGGGAAAGATCACCTTCCTGCCATCCAGGCTATAGGTATGCACCTGCCCCACCCGGCCTTCGTAATGGGCCAGGCAGGCGGCATGGGAAAGCTCGATCACCACGTCGATGGTGGGCATGGGCTGTCAGCTTGTCGTCAACGCAAAAGTCGCCAATACTTTACCCCATTCGCCCCGCCCTACGGACATTCACCATGCAGGCATCCGCCGTCATCGGCCCCGTGCCCTTCTCTTCGACAAGCTGGCAACCCGGCGGTGGCCATATCGGCAATGCGAGGCAGCGCGTCGCGTTGAGGATCCCGGCCATGGCGAGGCCAGYGGCMGGCCGCCGAGGCAGCCTCCCGGGGCAAGGTCGCCGAGGGCGAGGCCGCGCAGCAGCCCAATGGTGAAACCCTGAGCCAGGAAGAACTACGCCAGCTGGAACAGCTCAAGACCACCGACCGCGAAGTCCGCCAGCACGAATTGGCCCACCAGATCGCCGGTGGCCAGTACACGGGCGCCGTCAGCTATCAGTTCGAGCACGGCCCCGACGGCCAGCGCTATGCCGTGGCCGGGGAAGTCTCCATCGACTACGGCCCGGTGCCCGGCGACCCCCGCGCCACCATCGGCAAGATGCAGCAGGTGATCAGTGCCGCACTGGCCCCGGCCGACCCGTCTCCCAAGGATCACCAGATCGCCGCCCAGGCGCGACAATACCTGCTCACCGCCCAGTTGGAAATGGCCCAGCAGGCCAGCGCACGACACAGCGCCGAGCGACCCGAGCCCAATACCTCAACACCACCGGAGAGCCAATCAGCCAACAGCAGCGCCACCCTGGAAACCGGCAAGACATCACTCTCCAACTACGACATCATCGCCCGCGCCTCCTTCGCCAGCGGCGGCACCGCCAAGCTGAGTGGTAAGGCATAAACCAGCTGCCTTGCCACCCACCCTTGCCCTGGCCTATATCAGCCCTGCATGACAGTGCACGCACCCAAACGTCCTGGCCATGAGCTGTTCCTGTTCAAGTGCCGGATAGGAGCGGTTTTGGTAAGCGCGTCTCATCATGACATACGGTTTACGGCACAAACTGTATAACAGCAGACGCCCCCCTCTCCATGCCTGGAGCCAGGGGTCGCTCGCGCAAAGATGATGAACGAGTCGTGTTGATCGATACAATTGAAAAATCACTCGAGAATGGAACTTGCCCTGGAGCTTGACGATGGCCACTTCTCACTTCCCCGGCCCTGAAATCCTCACCTTCGGTGAGGCCATGGCCATGTTTGTTGCCGACACCTCCGGCGAGCTGGCCGAGGTCGAGTGCTTTCACCGCCGTATAGCGGGAGCCGATACCAACGTCGCCATCGGTCTGGCTCGGCTCGGCTTTCGAGTCGGCTGGCTGAGTCGTGTGGGTGAGGACGGCTTCGGTACCTTTATCCGACATACCCTGGAAGCCGAAGGCATAGACTGCCGCCACCTCTACACAGACCCTGAGCATCCCACCGGACTGGTGTTCAAGGAGCGTGCCCTGGGCGGCGCCGACCCCAACGTCACGTATTTCCGCCAAGGCAGTGCAGCCAGTCACCTGACGACCGGCGATGCGAAAGACGTCGACTTCACCGCCCTGCGTCACCTGCACGCCACCGGCATTCCTCCCGCTCTCTCCCCCAGCGCCCGTGAGCTGTCACTGCACGTGGTGGAGCAGGCCCGCGCCGTCGGTGCCAGCGTTTCCTTCGACCCCAACCTGCGTCCCAGCCTATGGTCGAGCGAGGCCGACATGCGCACCACCCTCAACGCGCTGGCCGCCAGGGCTGACTGGGTGCTGCCGGGCCTTGCCGAGGGGCGTTTCCTCACCGGGCATGACAGCCCCGAGGCGATCGCTGACTTCTATCTCGAACGTGGATCGCAGGCCGTGATCATCAAGCTGGGCCGAGAGGGGAGCTACTTCCGCGGCTGCCTGGGCGGCCAGCAGGAGAGCTTCACCCTTCCGGGCGTCACAGTCGACGCGGTGATCGATACCGTGGGGGCCGGAGACGCCTTCGCCGTGGGTGTGATCAGCGCCCTGCTCGACGGCCGCCCGCCCCGAGAAGCCGTACGCCGCGGCAACCTGATCGGCTCGCTTGCCGTGCAGGTGGTGGGCGACATGGAGGGTCTGCCGAGTCGTGAGAGCCTCGCCACCCTGGAAAACGAGCGTCCCGTACGCTAGGAAAGGAGCCTGACCCATGAAGAAGCGTGTCCTGGCCTATGGCCGACTGAACGAGACCCAGCTGGCACAGCTCGAAGAGCAGTTCGAGGTTCAGACCTTCTGCGACCTGGCGTGCTCCGATGACCCCGACTTCCGCGCCGCACTACCRGGTGCCCATGGCCTGATCGGCGCCAGCCTGACCATCACCCCTGACCTGCTTGACGCTGCCCCTGAGCTGGAGGCCATCGCCACCATCTCGGTGGGCTACGACAACTACCCGGTCGACGAGCTGAGCCGACGCGGCATCCTGCTCTGCAATACCCCCGACGTGCTAACCGAGACCACCGCCGACACCGGCTTCCTGTTGATGATGGCCGCGGCCCGCCGCGCCGTGGAACTGGCCGAATGGGTCAAGCGCGGCGACTGGCAGGCCGGTGTGGGGCCCGAACACTTCGGCACCGACGTCCACGGCAAGACCCTCGGCATGATCG
>NZ_AZQX01000352.1:0-36382 GCF_000568385.1 Halomonas sp. BC04 | reverse complement strand
CGCGGGCGCCCCAGCACGAAGCGAATGATCAGGTCGATGCCACCGGTGTCGCGAATGCTCGCCACCAGCACATAGAGAAAGGCCACGGTGAACAGGCCGCTGTTGGAAAAGCCGGCCAGCGCCTCGCCGCCATCGATGACCCCCAGCGTCAGCAGCAGAACCAGGGCGCCAAGCAGCACCATGTCGGGCCCGATCCGCGTGAAGGCCATCAGCGGAAATACGGCGATGACGACACTGAGTGCGATCCAGGCGTCCAAGGGCATTGGGGTATTCCATCAACGAGAATAAAGGCCCATTGTGCCTACCGACTCTTATTCCATAAAGATCTTTGTGGAGATTTGATTATTCGATTATAGAATATAATGATGAGATATCCCACAAACAAGCAGGGCCCGCTTTCGCGGGCCCTGCTCAGCGCTGCCGGTGGCAGCAAACATCAGATCAAACCGGGTCGGTTAGACTCAGTCGACGACCTTGATGTTGGAAGCCTGGAGGCCTTTCTTGCCCTGGGTGACGTCGAAGGAAACCTTCTGGCCGTCCTGCAGGGTCTTGAAGCCGTCAGCCTGAATCTCGGAGAAGTGGGCGAACAGGTCGTCACCGCTGTCGTCCGGAGAAATGAAGCCGAAGCCCTTGGTGTCGTTGAACCACTTGACAGTACCAGTAGCCATTGTCGAATGTCCTCGAATAGCGTTTTGATTGACCGGGAAATACCCGAGTTGCAGTGGGTAAGACAAGAAACTTTCACCGGGAAATCGATGCTACGAGCCTTCGATGACCACTTGCGATGTTCGTCTTGCTACCAACTCGAACCAGCTTGGCCCCTGCACAAGCAAACGTCAAATGCTAATTTTTCGAATGCCGGACGCAGAAAGGGCCCGCCGAAGCGAGCCCTAACCTGTGCTACCTGACGGTAGCGCACATCATGTCAGTCGATTAGTCGACAGACTTGATGTTGGAAGCCTGAAGGCCTTTCTTGCCCTGGGTGACGTCGAAGGAAACCTTCTGGCCGTCTTGCAGGGTCTTGAAGCCGTCAACCTGGATCTCGGAGAAGTGTGCGAACAGGTCGTCGCCGCCTTCGTCCGGAGAAATGAAACCAAAACCTTTAGTGTCGTTGAACCACTTGACTGTACCAGTAGCCATTATCGAATTCCTCGAATAGCGTTAGATGTTACCGGGAAATACCCGAGTTATGCTGGGTAAAACAAGAAACTTTCACCGGGAGATCGACGCTATGAGCCTTCGATGACCACTTGCGATGTTCCACTTGCTAACCAACTGGCGCCAAGGATGCCCCTTTGCCAGTCCCGCGTCAAACACTATTTCATCCAAAGCATGAAAAGGGGCGAAAAATGGCGCAGCGGCCTCACGGCCGCTCCGCCAGGATCCAGCCCGCCGCCTTCTCGGCGATCATGAGGGTCGGCGAATTGGTGTTGCCGCTGGTGATGGTCGGCATGACGCTGGCATCCACCACCCGCAACCCTTCGACGCCGCGCACCCGCAGGTGCGAGTCCACCACCGCCATGGGGTCATCGTCGCGCCCCATCTTCGCCGTGCCCACCGGATGGAAGATGGTGGTGCCGATGTCCCCGGCCAGCCGCGCCAGCTCGTCGTCCGTCTGGTACTCGAGCCCCGGCTTGACCTCCTCGGGGCGGTACTTGGCAAAGGCCGGCTGCTCGGCAATGCGCCGTGTGACCCGCAGCGAGTCCGCCGCCACCTTGCGATCCTCCTCGGTGCTAAGGTAGTTGGGCGCGATGGCCGGGGCATGGCGCGGGTCGCGGCTCTTGATGCGTACGCTGCCGCGACTGGTGGGGTTGATGTTGCACACGCTGGCGGTGATCGCCGGATAATCGTGCAACGGCTGGCCGAAGGCCTCCAGGCTCAGCGGCTGGACGTGGTATTCGATATTGGGATGCTCATACTCGTCGCTGCTGCGGGTGAAGGCGCAGAGCTGGGAAGGCGCCATGCTCATGGGGCCAGTGCGCTTGAGCAGGTACTCCATGCCGATCTTCGCCTTGCCCAGCCAGGAGGCCGCCAGGGTGTTGAGGGTCTTGGCCCCGGTGACCTTATACACCGAGCGGATCTGCAGGTGGTCCTGCAGGTTTTCCCCCACGCCGGGCAGCTCATGCACCAGGGGTATATCGTGCTCGGCCAGCAGCGAGGCCGACCCGATGCCCGAGAGCTGAAGCAATTGCGGCGAGCCGATGGCGCCGGCGGCCAGGATCACTTCACGGGTCGCCCTCACCTGGCTGACGACGCCGTCACGCTCGATCTCGACGCCGGTGGCTCGGGGCTTGCCGTCCTCGCCCTGCTCGAACAGCAGCCGGTGCACCTGGGTAGAGTGCCAGAGGAAGAAGTTACCGCGCTTCGTGCACACCGGGCGCAGAAAGGCCTTGGCCGCGTTCCAGCGCCAACCGCTGCGCTGGTTGACCTCGAAGTAGTCGACACCCTCGTTGTCACCACGGTTGAAGTCCCGGGTGCGCGGGATGCCGGCCTGCACCGCCGCTTCGGCGAAGTCGTCCAGCACTTCCCACTTGAGGCGCTGCTTCTCCACCCGCCATTCGCCACCATGGCCATGGTAGTCTCGGTGCGCGGCATCCACATCGCCTCCCTCGTCGAGGCGGTAGTGGTGCTCGTGCTTCATGAAGTCCGGCAGGCAGTTCTCCCAGCGCCAGGCGTCGTCGCCCACCAGCTCGGCCCAGCCGTCGTAGTCGCGAGCCTGGCCGCGCATGTAGAGCATGCCGTTGATGCTGGAGCAGCCGCCCAGGGTCTTGCCACGGGGAAAGATCAGCGAACGGCCGTTGAGTCCCTTGTCGGGCTCGGTGCGAAAGCACCAGTCGGTGCGCGGGTTGTTGATGCAGTAGAGGTAGCCCACCGGGATGTGCACCCAGTGGTAGTTGTCGCGCCCCCCGGCCTCGATCAGCAGCACCCGGTTGTTGGGGTCGGCGCTGAGCCGGTTGGCCAGCAGGCAGCCGGCGGTGCCGGCGCCTACCACGATATAGTCGAATTCATGATCTGCCATGGCGTGCTCTCTCTCTCGACATGCCGCCGGCGCCTGAGCCAACAGCAAAGCCTCCCTTATGTACGGTAGTTGATGCCCGTTCGAGGCTGATCCGAGGGGAAGACCTGCGAGGAGGCGCTGTGAACCCATCCCTGGGCGCTACATTTGCCTTCCCTGGCAAATGACCTCCTCTTCGGTCTCCCCTCGGCGCCTCTCACTGAAGCCTTGCGAATACCGCAATCTGTCAGCAGGTCTCACTTATGAGTCGGCATGGCGAACTCGGCGCCGGCGTTGATCGAGTCGGACCAGCGCTGCATGATCGACTTCTGCTTGGTGTAGAAGCGCACGCCCTCCTCGCCGTAGGCGTGGGTGTCGCCGAACATCGAGCGCTTCCAGCCGCCGAAGCCGTGCCAGGCCATGGGTACCGGGATCGGCACGTTGATGCCCACCATGCCCACCTGGATACGGCGGCCGAACTCACGCGCCACGCTGCCGCTCTCGGTGAAGCAGCTCACGCCATTGCCGAACTCGTGGTCGTTGATCAGCTGGATCGCGGTGGCGATATCGGGCACCCGCACGCAGGCCAGCACCGGGCCGAATATCTCCTCGCGGTAGATGGTCATCTCCGGGGTGACGTGGTCGAACAGCGAACCGCCCATCCAGAAGCCTTCGGCGCAGCCCTCGCCGGTCGTGGCGCTGTCGAAGTCACGGCCGTCAACCACCAGTTCGGCGCCTTCGGCAACGCCCTTGTCGATGTAGCCGGTGATGCGCTGGTGTGCCTGAGCGGTGACGATGGGCCCCATCTCGGCATCGAGCTCCATGCCGTTCTTGACCTTGAGCGACTTCGCCCGCTCGGCCAGCCGCGGCACGATCTGGTCGGCCACGTCGCCCACCAGCACCGCCACGCTGATCGCCATGCAGCGCTCGCCGGCGCTGCCGTAGGCGGCACCGATCAGGGCGTCGACGGCCTTGTCCATATCCGCATCGGGCATCACCACCATGTGGTTCTTGGCYCCGCCCAGGGCCTGGACGCGCTTGCCGTGATGCGCACCGCGCTCGTAGATCAGGTTGGCGATGGGGGTGGAGCCGACGAAGGAGAGCGCCTTGACGTCCGGGTGTTCGATCAGGGCCTCGACGGAGGCCTTGTCGCCCTGAACCACGTTGAACACGCCATCCGGCAGCCCCGCCTGCTTGAGCAGGTCGGCAATCAACAGCGAGGGACTGGGGTCCAGCGGGCTCGGCTTGAGGATAAAGGTGTTACCCGCGGCGATGGCCAGCGGGAACATCCACATCGGCACCATCACCGGGAAATTGAACGGGGTGATGCCGGCGACCACGCCCAGCGGCTGGCGCATCGTCCAGTTGTCGATGCCGGTGCCGACCTGCTCGGTGTAATCGCCCTTGAGCAACTGCGGAATGCCGCAGGCGAACTCGACGATGTCGATGCCCCGGGCCACTTCACCCTGGGCGTCGGTGAAGACCTTGCCATGTTCGGCGGTGATCGCCCGGGCCAGCTCATCCTTGTGTGCGTTGAGCAGCTCCAGAAAGCGAAACATCACACGGGCGCGGCGAATCGGCGGGGTATCGGCCCAGGCCGGAAAGGCGGCCTTCGCCGCCTCGACAGCGCCATCGACATCGGCCGGCCCGGCCAGGGCCACCTGACCGGTCACCTGGCCGCTGGCGGGGTTGGTCACCGCCTGGCGCTGGGTGGACTCGGCCGCGGCACGCTGGCCATTGATATAGTGATCGATATTGGTCGTTGTCATAATGGTTGCCTCTGTTCGATGCGTCCTGCCAGGAAATCTGTACCGGTTACTCGGTGCTGGCTATAGAGTAGCGCGGCAGATGCGTCAATCAATTGAGTAATTCATAACCAGAATATAAGCTTTGCTTATAATGCCTGGAGCCTCACCTCCTCGCCCTTCCTTTGTCCTTCTCCTTCCGGGAGCACACCATGCAGGACCTGCAGACCCTTCGCGCCTTCATCGCCGTGGCACGGGAAGGCAGCGTGTCCCGCGCCGCTGAGAAGCTCCACCTGAGCCAGCCGGCGGTCAGCCTCAAGCTCAAGCAACTGCAGGAAGGCCTCGGGCTGGCGCTGTTCCAGCGCCGCCCCCAGGGCTTGAAGCTGACCGCCGATGGCTACGCCCTGCTGCCGGCCGCCGAAAGAACCCTGGCCGCCATGGCCGCCTTCGAACAGAGCGCCCAAGCACTGCACAGCACACTGCGCGGACGGCTGAAGATCGGCACCATCGTCGACCCGGAATTCATCCGGCTGGGCGCCTTCCTGCACCGCCTGGTAGGTCGCGCCCCCCAGCTCGAGACAGAACTACAGCACGGCATGAGCGGCAGCGTACTGAACTGGATCCGGCGCGGAGAACTGGATGTGGGCTTCTATCTGGCGCCACCAGGCGAGGGGCCGGGCCAGGGGACTGATGAAGCGGCGCAGGAGGTGGCGCACCGCGAGCTCACTCACTTCCACTACCATGTGATCGCCCCCGCGGGCTGGAGCGGGCGGCTGATACGCACCGACTGGGCGAGCCTGGCCGCCCTGCCGTGGATCGTGACCCCGCAGGAATCCGTCCATCACCGCCTGTTGCAGAGTGTGATGGAACCGCAGGGGCTTGTCCCCAACGGCGTGGCCCAGGTGGACCAGGAGGCGTGCATGCTCGACCTGGTGCGGGCCGGGGTGGGGCTCAGTCTCGCTCGTGACGCCCTGGCCATGGCCGAGCGTCAGGAGCGGGGCCTGGTGGTCGTCGAAGGGGTACGCCTGCCCTGCTCGCTGAACTTCATCTGGCAGCGCCAGCGCGGCGAGGAACCCGCCATTGCGGCAGCACTGGAGGTGCTGGAGAGCGTCTGGTCGACGGCCTAGCCGGAAGCGCGCATCCGATTCCTGGCGGCCTCTTCGCGCCGACGCTTCACCTCGTAGGCGATGGCCAGCACCACCGTGACCAGGATCAGGATCAAGCCCAGGGCATTGACCGCCGGGGTTAGCCCGGTACGCACCTTGGAGGCGATATAGACGGTCAGGGTGGTGTCATAGCCGACCACGAACAGGGTGGTGTTGTAGTTCTCGAAGGACTGCAGGAAGGCGATCACCCCCGCCGAGAGTATCGCCGGCTTGAGGTAGGGCAGCAGGATTCGCCGGAACATCTGCCACTGGCTCGCCCCCAGGTCCAGCGCCGCCCGTTCCATGGTGCGGTCGAAGCGCTGCAGGCGGGCGGTGACCATCAGCATCACGTAGGCGGCGATGAAGGTCGCTTGCCCCAGCACGGTGAGGAAGATGCCCCCGCTCACCCCGAACTGGCGCCAGAAGATCAGCGTCGAGATGCCGATGATCACGCCGGGCGTCAGCAGCGGCGAGAGGATCAGCGCATACAGGAACGGCTTGGCGCGGCTCGACACCGTGTTGAGGAACAGCGCCGTGGCGATGCCGATGGGCACCGCCAGGCAGAGTACGCCGACGGCCACGATCGCGCTGTTGGCCAGCGCCTGCCACATGCCGCCATCGGCGGCCAACTCACCGAACCAGCGCAGCGTGGTGCCATCCCAGGGCGTCACCGTGGGAAAGCGGCTGTCGTTGAAGGTGGCCGCCGCCATGATCAGCAAGGGCAGGAACAGGTAGGCGAAGAAGACCACCACATAGAAGCGCAGGCCGAAGGCCAGCAAACGCTGTGAACTCATATTTTCACACCGGAAGTGCCGTAGAAATAGGCGAACGAAATGAAGCGCAAGGCGCACGGAGCAAAGGAACCGGAGCATATGGGGTATATGTGAGGATTCCGCGCACCGCGCAACACAGCGATTCGTTCGTGCAGACATTTATGCGGAGCTTCCCTCATTTTGCAATATCCCCCAGACCCACCTTGAATACCTTCATTACCAGCGACATGAAGCCGATGCAGAGCACCAGCAGCAGGAAGGCGTAGGCCGCCCCCTGGTTCCAGTTGCCCCCCTCGAAGAACCAGTTGTAGATGATCTGGGTGAACCAGCGGCTGCCGGGCGAACCCAGCAGCGCCGGCACCGCGTAGCTGCCGGCGGCGAGCATGAAGGTCATGATGCAGCCGGTGGCGATACCCGGCTTGGCATGGGGGATGACGATGCGCCGGTGGGTGCGCACGGTGCCCGCCCCCAGGTCCCGCGCCGCCCGTACCTGGTTGTCTTCGAGGCTCTCGATGGCGTTGTAGACCGGGAAGACCATGAACAGGATGTAGGCGTAGACCATGCCCACCATGACCCCGGCGTCACCGCTGAGAAAGCGGATAGGGCGGTCGATGAGGCCCAGCATCAACAAGACCTCGTTGAGCGGCCCGCGAAATGCCAGGATGATGAACCAGGAGTAGGTGCGCAGGATTTCGTTGATCCAGAAGGGAATGATCAGCAGCAGGATGCAGAGCGCCGCCTGGCGCGGGGTGGCCACCTTGGCCAGGTACCAGGCCAGCGGGTAGCTGACGATCAGCGTCAACACCGTGACCAGCACGCTGGACCAGAGAGTCTTGAAGAAGATGGCACGGTGGATGTCGTTGTTGAACAGCGTCGCATAGTTGGCGACGGTTAACCGATCCTCCGGCCCGCCGATCTGGGCCGGCAGCAGATTGGGCCGCAGCGAATAGTCGATCATCTGCAGCTGCGGCAGGGTCACCATGACGATCAGCCAGATGCCCAGCAGCGTAAGGATGGCGACCGCCAGCGGCCCACCGAATCGGGCGCTAAGCTGACGAAACATGAGCGCCTCCCGCCGCGGCACGCTTTTCCACCATCTCGCCGGTGGTCTCGTCGACCACGGCGCTGCCGTCCTCGGGCAGCACCACCGCATCCGCCGGGTCATAGCCGAACGTCATCCGCTGGCCCACGATGAGCGAGTCCGCATACTGGCGCGAGACCTCATGGCCAAGCTGGACCCGCAGCCTCTCGCCGGAGGCCGTAAGGCGCGTCTCCAGCATCACCGAGGCGCCTTCGAAATGCACCGCCTCGATTTCACCCTCGAGCCTGGGCCCGGTCGCATCGGCGGCCACCGGCTTGAGATGCTCTGGACGCACGTAGAGCGCCACCCGGTCGCCATTGCCCAGGCTCACGCCCTCCCCCGCGCTGCCGGCGAGTTCGCCCAGGGCGCCGCCGTCGAGGCGCACCCGCTGACCCTCGCGGTCGACCAGGCGGCTCTCCAGCCTATTGTTCTCGCCGACAAAGGCCGCCACGAAGCCGGTCGCCGGGCTGCGATAGAGGGTCATGGGATCGGCCACCTGCTGAATCCGACCTGCGGACATGACCGCCACCCGATCGGACATGGTCAGCGCCTCACCCTGGTCATGGGTGATATAGATGAAGGTGATACCGGTCTTGCGCTGGATGGTCTTGAGCTCGGCCCGCATATGCTGGCGCAGCTTCAGGTCCAGCGCCGAGAGAGGCTCGTCGAGCAGCAATACCCTGGGTTCCACCGCCAGCGCCCGGGCAATGGCCACCCGCTGCTTCTGGCCGCCGGAGAGTTCCGTCACCTGCTTGGGACCGCTGCCCTCGAGGGCGACCAGCGCCAGCAGCCGCTCGGACGTATCACGGCGCTGCTTCTTGCCGACACCGCGGACCTCAAGGCCGAACTCGATGTTCTCGAATACCGTCATCAGCGGAAAGAGCGCCAGGTTCTGGAAAATCATCGCCGTGGGGCGACGGTTTACCGGGACGCCGGCAACGGGCTCTTCACCGATGAACACCTGCCCCTGGCTGGGCACGAGGAAGCCACTGACGATATTGAGCAGGGTCGTCTTGCCACACCCCGACGGGCCGAGAAAGCTGAAGAACTCCCCCGAGCCGATGGTAAGCGATGTCTGCTCGATGGCGGTGAAGTCGCCGAAGCGCATCACCACCTTGTCCAACCGGACGCTTCCGTCCATTTACCTCTCCTAAGTCTGCGAAGTCTGGGCCGAATTCCTGGTCTTGGACCAGGGTCATGATCAGGCGGACACCCAGTCCGAGGCAGAGGGCTGCTCCGCCAGGCAGCATGCGAATAGCCTGGCCGGGCCTGCAGGAAGCAGTGCCGGCCAAGCTATTTCGTACCGCTATGCTTGGGGGGCTCTTATGCCGAGAGGTAACGATCCTGGTATTCGTTGCGCAGCGCCACGTACCAGGGCTCCTGAATCGGCCACCACCAGAGATTGGCCAGGTCCTCATCGGTGTAGGAGTCGGTGAAGAACTGGCGCGTCTCCTCGGGCAGCAACTCGGTGGCACCTTTGGAGGTGGAGTTGTAGCCCGTGGCCTTGACGAACATGGCGCCGGCTTCGGGGGTGTAGTACCAGTTGATCAGTTCGTAGACGGCATCGGGATTCTGGGCGTTCTTGGGAATGACGAAGCCCTCCATCCAGGCAAGCGCCCCTTCCTTCGGTGCGCCGTAGGCGATGTCCTCGCCCTCCTGCTGCAGGCGAAATGCGGTGGAGTCCCAGGTCTGGCCGATGATGGCGCCGTTGGTACGAAAAGCGGCCTGGGCCTCGTTCTCGGTATCCCAGAACTGGGCCAGCATGTGCTTGTGCTTGGCCGCCTCTTCGACGATGACGTCGAAGTTGGCGCGCATCGCCTCTTCCGACTTGTAGGAGTCGAGCATCGGGAACGGCAGCCGGCCCTCACGCTCCAGCCACAGGCCGATGCCCACCAGGGCCGAGTGGCCGCGGACGGTCACGCCCTGGCCATGATCGGGATTCCACAAATCGGCATAGCTGAGGTTGGCGCGATCCACGTCGCGAAGCGGCGATGCCAGGTAATGGCCTCGGTGCCCCAGTCGCTGGGGGCAAAGTAGCGCTTGCCATTCACCACGCCACCCACCCGGGAGCCCTCGATGGCGCTGTCCAGGGCACCATTCCAGTTGATCCGCGACTCGTCCAGCGGCTGTACCAGGTCATAGTCGAGATAGCCCGGCACCCGGTCCACCGTGGGCATGATCACGTCGAAGCCGCTGCCGTCGCTGGCCCGCAACGAGTTCATCAGCTCATCGTTGGTGCCATAGGGCGTGAAGGTGGCGCGTATGCCGGTCTTCTCGGTGAAGTCGGCCAGCATTTCATCGGTGAAATAGCCCGCCCAGGCGTAGATACGCAGGGTCTGATCCTGGGCCAGCACCTTGTTGATGTAGAACGAGGGCACGGTAGCGACCGCGCCAGCGGCCAGGGTACCTTGCAGGAAACGGCGACGAGTGAACGACATGACGGGTCTCTCCATGAGGGCTCTGACACAAGGGTAGCGAGACCGGTGGGCAACGATGCCACCTGCCTCGCGATGCGCCAATTCAAGTATCGCGCTAATTCATGACGGCAGGATGATCATTGAATGACCGTTCAATACCGTTGAACTAGGTTAGCACCCTGAGAGAAAAGCTCCGTATGTCGTTTCAACGTTCGCCGCCCTCAACTCGCCTGAATGGCCACCTTCAGTACGCCGTCGCGCTGATGGGAAAAGAGATCGTAGGCCTCGGTGATCTGCTCCAGCTGATAGCGATGGGTCACCATGGGCCCCAGGTCGATTCGCCCTGACTCGATCACCTGCATCAGGCGGCGCATGCGCTCCTTGCCGCCGGGACAGAGCGAGGTGATGATCTTGTGATCGCCGAGCCCGGCACAGAAGGCATCCAACGGGATGGTCAGGTCGCCGGAATAGACACCCAGGCTCGAGAGCGTGCCGCCCGGCTTGAGTACCCGCAGCGCCGACTCGAAGGTGGACTGCAATCCGAGCGCCTCGATGGAGGCGTCCACACCGCGGCCGCCGGTGAGCTTGAGGATTTCCGACACCACATCGACCTTGCGAAAATCGAGAGTGATATCGGCGCCCATCTGGCGCGACATCTCGAGTCGCTCATCGACGCCATCCACGGCAATGATCAAGCCGGCCCCGCGCAGCCGGGCCCCGGCGGTGGCGCACAGGCCGATAGGCCCCTGGGCAAATATCGCCACCGTATCGCCAATCTTGATGCCGGCCGACTCGGCCCCGGCAAAGCCGGTGGACATGATGTCGGGGCACATCAGCACCTGCTCGTCGGTGAGGCCATCCGGCACCGGCGAGAGGTTGGCCTGGGCGTCCGGTACCAGCAGGTACTCCGCCTGGGCGCCATCGATGGTGTTACCGAAGCGCCAGCCACCCATGGGCTTGTAGCCATGGCTGTGGTGGCCGCCATCCTGGGCGCTACAGCCATCCTGGCAGGCATAGGAGGTGAAGCTGGGGCATATCGCCCCGGCGATCACCCGTTGCCCTTCCTGGTAGCCCTGAACGTTGGCGCCCAGTTTTTCGATCACCCCCACGGCTCATGGCCAATGGTGAGGCCCTTTTCCACCGGGTATTCGCCCTTGAGGATATGGACATCGGTACCGCAGATGGTGGTGGTAGTGACACGGACAAGGGCGTCGTTGGGACCGACCTCCGGAATCGGCTTGTCATCGATCTCGATGCGCCCCGGCTCGACGAAGATTGCCGCTTTCATCATGTCTGGCATGGTCACTCCTCTGTGGACTCTCTGCGCCCATGGGACAGGCACCCTTTAGGTGTGACACAGGGGCCGGACATTCGCCTTGATGCACATCAAGAATACAGAAAGCATGCAGAGATATGACCACGGGAAAACGCGACGCGCCGGCAAAAGCCGGCGCGCTGTGCTGCAGAGTCGTGGTTGGGCCTACATGACCGGCACACCGGTCACCCAGACGTGCAGATGGAAGGCGAAGAGGTAATAGGCGATCAGGCCCCCCACCACCGTAATGGCCGTGCCGGCCATACGGGGCGTCGTCTGCGGAGCAGGCTGGCGGCGGCGCGCGGAGCGGAAGTCCAGCACGGCCCAGGCCAGGAAGGCACCGAAGAAGACGATGTCACCCAGGCGGCCGTTGGCTAACAGGTGCGACAAGGCCCATACCTTGACTGCCAGCACCATCGGGTGACCCAGCTTGGCCTTGATATGGTTGTTGGGCACATAGGCCGCCACCAGCAGGATGAAGGCCGGGATCATCAGCAGCGATACGGCATGGCGCAGGCCCACGGGCGGAAACCAGACCCAGATGGGATCGAGCCGCATACGCCCGTACCCCCAGATGGCGATGGCCAGGCCGATGACCGACACCACCGAGAAAATAGCCTTCCAGCGCAGCTCTCCCATGCGCTGGACCTGTGCGCTGCGCCAATCGTCGGCAAAGATGCGCACGGAGTGCACACCCAGGAATAGTAGTAGGCCAAGAATCATCACGAACATGCCGGGGCTTCCTTTGCATTGGGTCTCGAAACGGGGATCGAAACGGATAACGAAACAGCGTGCAGCTTAACGATACCGGCTCGTTACACCAAGGCCCCAGCGAATTATTCGTTCAGCATGCCACCCTTTCAGGCCTCACCTCCTACCTGGGGCAAGGGAAAATTTGCCGGCCCATCGATCACTTCAGCCTGCCCCACCAGGGGGACCCAGGCCGGCACTCCAAGGCTCCCCAGCCTCCATATCGATGCCATAACGACACCTATCGCCAGCACATTGCCTGAACACCGTAAGAAAAGCCGCGATGAGGATGCGCTAACGGGATTGCCGCGCGAAACCAATCACTGCCGAAGGGTCGGCGTAAAACATCAAAACAATCCGTAGTGACGAATCAAGATCAGCCAAAGCAAGACAATGAAAGGCAGCCAACGGCCTACCGTGTATATTCGCAGCTCCCACCAGCCTGAAGTCGTGCCCAGCCCATCACGCAGCTTTTCCGGTCTGACCAGCCAGGTAAAGAATGCCGCCCCGAAGATGCCTGAAAACAACACGGTTTGCCCGCCAACTGCCTGATCGACCCAGTCGAGGAAGGCTCATCGCCAATGGTGAGTGATATGGGAGAAAAACTCAGCGCCGAAGGGATGCCAATCAGCGAAAGCACCCCAGCGACTGCCAATACCGCCTTGCCATGACTCAAGCGCAGCTCTTCGGCCACCGCACTTATCACCACCTTGAGTCCGGCAAGGCTGGAGCTGAATGCTGCAAGAAAAAACAGGGAGAAGAAAAGCAAGGCAACCGGATAACCCCAGGCCATGTGCTCGAAAACGCGAGGCAAGGTGCTGAACGCAAGCTGGCTTCCCTCTCCCGGGTCCATGCCAAAGGTAAAAACAAAGGGAAATATCATCCAGCCTGCCAGGAGGGCTATGCAGGTTTCCGTCACCCCGACAACCAGGCAGGCGCGAGGAACATGCGCCTTACGCGGTATATAACTGCCGTAGGTGACAAGATAGCCCTGGCCAATCGCCAGGGTGTAGAACCCTTGCCCGAACGCCATGACCCATAGATCAGGGTTTCTCCACGCCGAGAAGTCGGCATGGAGGAGAAAGCGGCGTGCCTCTGCCCAACCCTCCATTCGACTCGCCACTATGACCAGACCGATGATCACTGCCAGCAGCACCGGCATGAGAAACTTGGAGAACCTTTCAATCGCACTCAAACCGCGCATCAGCACCAGACTGGCAAGTACCAGGATCGCGAAGAAGTAATATAGGGAGGCATAACCGCTGGAGAATTCATCGAAGACCTTGACTTCATTGCGGAGGGCATCCAGCGCGTATCCGAGGGTCCAGCCGGTGATAACGAGGTAGTAGCTGGTAATGAGAAAGGTCAAGCCCACCACGAACCAGCCATACCAGGCGCCAAAGCGATTTACCTGACGATACGTATGCACGGTGTTGCCCTGAGCCAAGCGGCCCGCGGCCACCTCAAGGTACATGATAGGCAAGCAGATAATGACCAAAGCCAGCAAGTAAGCCAGGATGAAAGCAGCACCTCCATGTTCGCCAACCATGTAGGGAAAGCGCCAAAGGTTGCCGAGGCCTACGGCTGCTGCAGCCATGGAGAAAATGAACGCCGGCTCGGACGACCACTGCCCACGGCTCCTGCTTGTTTCACTGCCTGGATAAGACATCCGCTAACGTATCTCCTTGTTGGCATGATTCGATACAAGGTTTATACATCAGAAGCATGACATTCAAGGAAGCCTGGTTAAAGGGTAAGCCAGGTCACGCTGGGCATGGCTTTCGTTCCTCACATATTCTCCCGATGTGGCAAAGAAAACCGATCTCCTTGCCTGCTACCTTAGAGAAACCAGAAACCGTGAGTACGAAGCGGGACCTGCAACCTTGCGAGAGGAGGAATCTCCCCTGAGCGAGGCTTAACCCGAGGCGTGCGTGCCAGCGTCATCTTCCATGGCCAGGGCATGGTGGCGCTTGTCCAGGGGTTCGGCGGCAATCACGTAGTCGGCGCCGCAGGGTAGCCCCGCCTCGCTGCGTGCCAATGGCAGCGCCTGCTCGCGCAGCGCCTCGACGTGCTCCCGCATGGCCGCAGCGAGCTTGTCATCGTTGAAGCCGTCGAGCTGACGCAGGCACAGGTCCAGCTGGGTATTGACGAAGCGCTCCCGGTAGCGAATGGGGAAATGGCGGATTTCACAGACTCGGAAGCCTGCCACGCCCAGCTGCCGCTGCACCCAGGTAGCGGGATATTCCCGGTAGGGGCGGCCACCGCCGATCAGCAGGCAGCCATCGCGCAAGCGTCCGATGCGCTGCACGATGCGCCCCGCTTCGGTGCCCGGATCGTCGAGTACATAGGGCTCGGTGCCCACGATATAGAGCCGATGCTTGACGTGGGGGCGCACCCGCTGCAGGACCCGCTCCTGCCAGTAGGGAGCGAATCCTTCGATCGCGCCGATGAAGTAATCGAGCAGCACCGTGTCGAAGCACTCCCCGTAGAGCAGCTCGTCCGACATCCAGTTGTCCACGATGACCCGGTCCTGGTCGCGCAGCGCCTTGCCCGCCGCCTCCCGGGCCACCTTGGCCATCGAGGGCGACGCCGTCACCGCGGTCCAGCGCTCCGTGTCCAGCCCGCAGACCCACTGCAGCGAATTGCGCCCGGTGCCGGCGTCCAGGAAGCTGCCCCAGGGCCGTTCGCCCTGAAGGGACTCGATGGCGCGAAAGAGCGAAGAGACGGTTTTTTTCGGTGTGGTCATGACAAGGCCTTCGATCAAGCGACGGCCCATTCTACGCAACCGCTCCGTCGCCGCCAAAGGCGCCGGGGTGGCCGGGGTGCGAAGTGGGAAGCCGATCAATTCGCTCGCGCAATCCGCAGCATATTGCTAAGGGTTTAGAAAGACACTCTTGTGGAGGCAACGCCATGACCCAGTGTGAAAGAACCGTGATGGCCTTCGATGACCAGGGTCGCGAATACATGATCGACATGCTCGTCAGCGTGCGCGACCTCAGCGAGATGCAGCACGCCGGCGCCACGCGGGACACCCCCGCCTTCCGTACCCGCGATGGCCACGAGGTCACCTACCTCGGCAACGGCGAGTTCATGGTCATGGTGCCAGGCGAGGAAGCCGGCGTAACGGTCAGGACCGACGATTCGGAGTTTGTGTAACACGCAAGCCAAGCAGGGCTGAGCAAAAGGGTTGACAGCCGACTGTTCCTTTAATAGAACGTTCTTTAAATGGAACGGCTTGGAAGCACCTCTATTATGGACAAGCTCTCACTCGGCACCCTGGGCCAGCACCTGCAGACCCTGCGCCAGGCGCAAGGCTGGTCGCTGTCGCAGCTGGCCGCCGCCGCCGGCATCGCCAAGTCGAACTTGTCGCGGCTTGAACAGGGCAACGGCAACCCCACGCTCGACACCATCTGGCGCCTGGCGGTGCAGCTGAAGGTACCCTTCGGCACCCTGGTGGCTCCTATCGCCGTGCCCCTGGGCGAAGACGGCGTGGAGGTCCGCCTGCTCGACCAGGGCAAGGACACACCCCAGGTCGATGCTTACTGGATGCGCTGTGCGCCCCACACCTTGCGCCTTGCCGAGCCCCACACCCCCGGCGCCCGGGAATCGCTCATCCTGATCAGCGGCACGCTGGAGGCCGGCCCGGAAGGCGACACCCGCAGCCTTTCGGCCGGCGAGACCCTCACCTTTGCCGCCGACCGCCCCCACCTCTACCGAACCGGGGAAGCCTGGGCCACGCTGATGCTCAGCGTCGTCTATCACGACGAGCAAACCTCATGAGCCTGCAAGCCGCCTCCACGACGTCCCGTCCCTGGCTTGCGGGCCTGCGCGAGGCCATCCCGCTGCTGGGTGGCTACGTGCCGGTGGCCATCTCCTTCGGGCTGATCGCCGTCCAGGCCGGATTCACCACCTGGGAGGCGGTGATCATCTCAACCCTGGTCTACGCCGGTGCCTCGCAGTTCCTGTTCGTCGGCATGGTCGCCGCTGGCTCACCGCTTTGGCTGGTCGTGATCATGACGCTGCTGATCAATCTGCGCCACATGGTCTACGCCCCCAACATAGCACCCTGGCTGACGACCAGCCGATGGTGGCCCTGGCTGATGCACGGCCTCACCGACCAGGTCTTCGCCCTGGCTCAC
The DNA here is from genome assembly GCF_000568385.1 of Halomonas sp. BC04. Classification (NCBI taxonomy): domain Bacteria; kingdom Pseudomonadati; phylum Pseudomonadota; class Gammaproteobacteria; order Oceanospirillales; family Halomonadaceae; genus Halomonas; species Halomonas sp. BC04. Next base: position 20,022 of record NZ_AZQX01000352.1, on the reverse strand, counting down.
ACGCGGCTGCCGCAGCTGCCGGCAGCGCAACGCCTGGCTGGTTCACCGGCGCCGCACTGCTGGCCTGGGCCAGTTGGATCGGTGGCACGGCACTCGGCGCCGTGGCCGGCGAAGAGCTGACCCGGCGCTGGCCGCTGCTCGGCGAGATCATGCCCTTCGCCCTGCCGGCCCTGTTCCTGGTGCTGCTGGCACCGCGCTTCACCAATGGACGCTGGTCACTGGCACTGGGCAGCAGCATCGCCATCGCCCTGCTGCTCGCCGTAAGCGGGCTGACCAATGCCGCCATCCCCCTTGCCGCCGCCTGCGGGGCCCTGTGCTTCTACCTGGTGAGGTTCCAGCAGACGGCGAAAGGAGGACGCCATGAGTAACGCGCTCTGGCTGGCCGTGCTGGCCTCGGCGGCAGGCACCCTGCTGATGCGGGTGCTGCCGCTGCTTTGGATGCGCCGTCGGCTTGCACGCCTCGACGGCGACGAGCGGCTGGACGCCATGCCCCAGTGGCTCGGCATCCTTGGCCCGCTGATGATCGCCGCCGTGCTTGGCGTCTCGCTGGTACCCACCACCACCGGCGCTATCTCCTGGCTCGCCACCGCCATCGGCGTAGCCGCGACCCTGGCCGTGTGGTGGCGGCTGCGCTCGCTCGGCTGGCCGATCGCCGCCGGGGTCGCGGCCTATGGTGTGGTGGTCATGCTGGCGGGCCTGGCGACAGGCACCTAGCTTTGTACGAAAACTGCCTGCGCTCGGCCATGCGGCGTTAAAAATCGCTCAAAATGCTCACTTACACCCCGTAAACTCCGCTTTTTCGCCAATTTTTGCCTTGCCTGACCTTCGCTCGCCGACTTTTCGTACATAGCCTAGTACATGCAACGGGTGGCACTCGAAGCGGACATCTATCACGCTGATGGCTTATGATGTTGCCAAGGATGACGCCAGATGACGCCAAGAGTAGTACCGGCCTTAGCCAGGGAGACCACCATGACCGACGCCCCCCAGCCCCCCACCAGCGCCAAGCGCCGACGCCACGCCGTGGCCAGGTGGCCAGGTCCAGCAACCCTGCTGCTCGCCCTGCTGCTGACGGCCGCACCGGCGTTGGCCAGCTGCCCGGAACCATCCAGCACCAACCTGGCCGCCATCAAGGGCGTTGAGCAGCCGACCCTGCCTTCCGGCCAAGAGGTGATCGCCGACGGCGTGGTGACCGGGGCTTTTCTCGGCCGCGACAGGCTCAACGGCTTCTACCTGCAGCAGGCGACCGAGCAAGGCCCTGTCGGCCTGTTCGTCTATATGCCCGCGGCCACTGAAAGCGACGCGGAGCTCATCGCTCCCGGGCAGCACCTTCAGCTCCACGCACGGACCGGCGAGTACCGTGGCCAGATCCAGCTGCAGCGGGTCGAGCGGATCGAGACCTGCGCCAGCGACCGGCTGCCGGAGCCGAAGGCGGTGGAGTGGCCGCTCGACGAAGCGGAACTGGAAAGGCTACAAGGCCTGCTGCTGGAGTTTCCCCAGGCCCTGACCGTCACCGGCAACTACGAACTCGCCCGCTACGGCTCCCTGAGACTGGCCGCCGAGCGCCTGTTCCGACCCACCAATACTCCCGGCGACAGTCAAGAGCGCGATGTTCTCATGCTGGACGACGGCAGCTACCGCGCCTTTCCCAGCCCCATTCCCTATCTGGATGCGAACGGCACCCGTCGTGTCGGCAGCACGATCGAGGGGCTGACCGGTGTGCTTGCCCACGCCTTCGACGCCTACCGGTTGCACCCGACCCTGGAGCCGCGCTTCGAGGACACCAACCCGCGCCCGGGGCCGCTGCCGGAGCCGGGGGAGCGGCTGCGGGTAGCGACCTTCAACGTCGAGAACTACTTCATTACCCTCGGCCAGCGCGGCGCCGCTGACGCCGAAGAGCTGGAACGCCAGCGGGCCAAGCTCGCCGCAGCGGTGGACGGCCTTCAGGCCGACATCCTCGCCCTGGTGGAGGTGGAAAACGACCCGCGCGCCCTGGCCGACCTGGTCGAGCAGCTGAGCGAACGAACCGGGGTCCGCTACCGCGCCGTCGGCGGGAGTGCCGACCGCGGCAGCGATGCCATCAAGCTAGCCCTGATCTACCGACCGGACCGGGTGGAGGCCGTCAGCGAACTCTATGCCGACAACGCCCCCACCCATCACCGGCCGCCGCTGGCGGCCTTCTTCCGCAGCCGCGACGGCGGCCCCGCCTTCGGCGTCGTCACCGCCCACTTCAAGTCCAAGACCGGCTGCCCGCCCCGGGGCGATATCGACCGCGGCCAGGGCTGCTGGAACCAGCGCCGGGTGGAGCAGGCCCAGGCCATGAACGGCTTCCTCAAGCGCCTCGCTGACGCCGAGGGCCACCCGCGCCTGCTGCTGATCGGTGATCTCAACGCCTACGGCGCCGAGGACCCGATCCGCACTCTCACCGGCGCRGGCMTGRTCGACCTGATAGCCTGGGAGCTGCCGCCCGAGCGCCGCTACAGCTATGTGTTCCGCGGCGAGTCGGGCTACCTGGACCATGCCCTGGTCAGCCCCGAACTGGCTGCGGCAGCCGCCGAGGTCCAGCCGTGGCCCATCAATGCCGACGAACCCGTTTTCCTTGGCTACGACGGACCGGACAATGCGGCGCCCTACTTCCAGCCCGACCCCTTCCGCTCCTCGGACCACGACCCGATCGCGGTGGACCTGGAGTGGCGTTAGCAGGATCAAGGCGACGGACGCATCCAGCGGTCAGTTCGGGGCATGTCATGGAGTTTGGTCAATAAGTGCATGATCACTCGCGTTCCTGCCCCAGCATCTTCCGCCAGAATGGCTTCGTCAGGATGATGGCTCAGACCACCCTTGCAGCGAAGGAATAGCATCCCGATATCTGTCAGATCATTCATTGCCAAACCATCATGCCCAGCACCGCTAAACAGACGGCGAGTCGGCTGCCCCTCCTCCCTGCATGCCTGCTCAAGTGCTCGGACCAGCCAGTCTGCGCATGTAACTCCTTCGGCCTCGTAATTCATGGAGGTCATCAGTTCCAAGCCCCGCTCCTTGGCAATGCCTGCCAAGGAGGCAAGGATCTTGCGACGACCGGCTAGACGCTCCTCTGAATCCGGTGAACGCAGCTCCAAGGTGAACTCAACCTCAGATGGTATGACGTTAACCGCGCCGGGTCTCACAAATAGTTGCCCGACCACACCGACCAGGCTGTCCTGGCGGCGAAGCAGGCTGTCGGCTTCCAACACCATCGCCGAGGCGCCCACCAGCGCATCACGGCGGCCTTCCATGGGGGTCGTGCCGGCATGCCCCGCCTTGCCGGACACCTTCAGGCGATGCCGCTCGATGCCCGTCAGGGCAGTCACCACTCCCAGCGCCAATCCCTCATTCTCGAGCACCGGGCCCTGCTCGATATGTACCTCGACATAGCCCAGCACGCGCTCGGGATCGTGTCTCACCTCCGCCAGTCGTGACGTATCGGCGCCAAGACGCGCCAGCGCCTCGCGCAGCGTAACGCCTTCCTTGTCCTCTCCCTCCAAGACCTTCGGGTCCAGCGTACCGGCGAGTGCCCGGCTGCCTACCAGGGTGGATGGGAAGCGCACACCCTCCTCATCGCCAAAGGCCACGACCTCCACAGCACAGCTGATTTCGCACCCCTGTTCGCGCAGTGCCTCAAGCGCCAGCAAGGGCATGGCAACGCCCAGCATGCCGTCATACTTGCCCCCTTCGATCACAGAGTCCTGGTGAGAACCAAGAATAAGCACAGGCTCTCCGGCCAGTGCCCGGGGACAGCGCCCCACCAGATTGCCCACGGCATCCAGCTCCGGCTCGAGGCCGGCGAGGCGCATCCATGATGACAGCAGCGGAAGCAATCGGCGGTGCTCATCACCAGCGAAGAGTCGTGTAACGCCTTGGCCTGGCATCGAATAGGCTGCCGCCTCATCGAGCCGCTCCATCAGGCGTCTTCCCAGGTCATCGGCGGAGCGGGAAAGGGTCATGGCAAAATTCCTCTAGGTGATCGAACCCCAACGCATCGACGCTAATGACGATGGGGGTCGGTGACATCCGGCAGGCGTGCAAGAAAAGCCTGAAAATCCCGGTCCTCGCTAATGCGCTGATGAAGACGCGACAGCGCCAGCACGGCGTTGGCGTCATCATCGATGCGCAGGTCATAGGGCACGCCGCCGGGGGCCCTGACTTTCAAGGCGGCCGAGACGGCACCTCGCTGATCCCCCCTTCGGCCCAGCCGGCAGCCAGCGTGGCCAGCAACGCCTCGGCCAGCGGGTCGCCCCGGGACCTGGCTTCCAGGAAAGCGGTGACCATGGCGGGCACCACCCGGTCACTGGCCAGCATGTTGCCGGCCACCACCAGCCCCTTTGCTAGATGCATACCCATGAATGGCACGTTGCGCTCACCGGTCCAGCCGGCAACGCGCCCTTGACTATCCATCAGGGCCAGCTGCCGCCAGGCAGCGCCTCGGTCGGCCTGGCGCAGAGCTGCCACTACCGTGGTTACCGGCTTCCCTTCAGCCAGGCGCGCCAGCCCCTGTTCGGCAGCCAGCACATGGGTGCTGTAACCCTGGGTTAAGGCGGCCCCCACGCCGGGCAGCAAGTGGGGTACGAAGCCACCGACCCCGGGGCTTCCGGTAGCGCAGGCCACCCCCAGGCAGCCATCGTCGGGATCCAGGGCAATCAGGCTGAAGGTCATGGGACTCTCCGTGTTACCCCCAGGCTGGCTTGCATGGCCGGCGTCTCTGTGCCATACATTATGGGGAATAATTTATCATGATAAATACAAACTAGCTTCAGCGTAGCCGCTCTCGCTCACCGATGGCAACTCGCCAGTGAACAACCACAACACACATTCGGAGAGGCAAACATGACACCCAAACATTCAAGGGCACGCCGCTGGCTGCTCCCCGCTCTGGCCACAACCGCGTTCGCCGCCGCCGGAGGCGCAGTGGCCCAGACGCCCCCCAATGTGTTGATCGTGGGGCAGATCGCCGAGCCCAAGGCCCTCGACCCGGCGCAGGTCACCGCGGTCAATGATTTCCGCATCATGATGAATCTCTATGACGGCCTGGTTCGCTACGCCGATGGCACCCTGGAGATCGAACCCTCCCTGGCCAGCGAGTGGACCATCAGTGACGACGGCACCGTCTACACCTTTACCCTGCGCGACGACGTCACCTTCCATGACGGCAGCGAATTCAACGCTGAGGCTGTGGTGTTCAACTTCGAGCGCATGCTCGACGAGGAACACCCCTACCACGATACCGGTCCCTTCCCGCTGGCCTTCTTCTTCGGTGCTATCGAGTCGGTTGAAGCCACCAGCGAGCATGAAGTCACCTTTCAGTTGGGGGAGCCCTATGCGCCTTTCCTCTCCAACCTGGCCTATCCCACCGGCCTCATCGTCTCTCCAGCAGCGATAGAGGAGCACGGAGAAGATGTTGCGCGAAACCCCTCGGGCACAGGCCCCTTCCAGTTCGAGGAGTGGCAGAGCAACAGCCGGGTGGTGGTGACGCGTAACGAGGAATACTGGGACGGCGCACCTTCGCTCGAAGCGGTCGTGTTCCGCCCCATCACCGATGCCAATACCCGAGTCGCCGAAATGCTCTCCGGCGGCATCGACCTGATGGTGGAAGTGCCACCTGACAACGTCGCCGCCATGGCGTCGGATGCCGCGTTCGAGGTCTATGAGCAGGCTGGCCCCCACCTCTGGTTCCTGATCCTCAATACCCGTGAGGGACCTTTCCAGGACAAGGCCATGCGTCAGGCCATCAACTACGCCATCGACAAGCAGTCACTGGTCGAGAACGTCCTTCAGGGCACCGCCGCAATCGCCGCAGGCCCCATCCCCCCGGCCTTCGAGTGGGCCTACAATGAGGAGCTCGACCCGTACCCCTATGACCCGGACAAGGCTCGTGAACTGATCGCAGAGGCCGGCCACGAAGGCGCCGAGCTGACCTTCTACGTCACCGAAGGTGGTTCGGGCATGCTCGACCCCGTTCCCATGGGGACCGCCATTCAGGCCGACCTGGCCGAGGTGGGACTTGAGGTCAAGATCGAGACCTACGAGTGGAATACCTTCCTGGACCGGGTCAACCCCGGCCTGGCAGGCAAGGCCGACATGGCCCAGATGGCTTGGATGACCAACGACCCGGACACCCTCCCCTTCCTGGCCTTGCGTAGCGATGCCATGCCGGAAAGCGGCGGCTTCAATTCCGGCTATTACAGCAACCCTGAGGTCGATGAACTGCTCGAGCAGGCCCGCCGCAGCGTGGATCAGGAGGAGCGCGCCGCCCTCTATCGCGAAATGCAGGCCATTGTCCACGAAGATGCGCCCTGGGCCTTTATCGCCAACTGGAAGCAGAACGCAGTGGCTGGCGCCAATGTCGAGAACTTCCGGCTGCAGCCATCCTTCTTCCTGCTGCTGCACGGCGTCGAAAAACAGTGACCCGACCGCCGGCGGCACGGCCCTGGCCACGCCGCCGGCATACCCGACCCGGACACCGCTATCATGATCCGCTACGCATTGCGCCGCCTGCTGCTGACCCTGCCGGTGCTGCTCGGGCTCTCCGTCATCGTCTTCGCGATCATGTCGCTGATCCCAGGCGATCCGGCCCAGGCCATTCTGGGGTCCTACGCGACGCCCGAGAACCTCGAGCGACTCCGCGCCGACCTTGGCCTGGACCTGCCGCTGCCGCAACAGTACCTGGTGTGGCTGGGCAATATCCTGCAAGGAGACCTGGGCCGCTCCTACGCGCTCAACCGGCCTGTGCTCGATGAGGTCCTCGAGCGTTTCAGCGCCACCCTGATCCTCGCCGGCACTTCGCTTACGCTCTGCACGATCGTCGGTGTCGCTGCCGGTATCGTTTCGGCCGTTCGCCAGTATGGCTGGGGCGACAGGATCATCACCCTGCTGGTTCTCGTGGGTATTTCTGTGCCGGCCTTCTGGCTCGGCATGCTGATGATCATGTTCTTTTCAGTGGGCCTGCGCTGGTTTCCGGCCAGCGGCATGACGGCGGCCTACGGCGGCGGCGGCGTGCTCGACATACTGCATCACCTGGTACTGCCGGCCATCGCCCTGGCTGTAGTAGCCGCCGGGGTCATCGCCAGACTGACCCGCTCCAACATGCTCGAGGTCCTGCGCCAGGACTATATCCGCACGGCCCGCGCCAAGGGGCTGGGCGAGAATCGCGTGGTGTTGCGCCACGCCTTCAAGGTGGCTCTGGTCAACCTGATCCCGGTAATTGGCGTACAGGCGGGCTTCGTCATCGGCGGTGCCGTCTACATCGAGACGGTATTCCAGTGGCCCGGCATCGGCCGCATGCTGGTCAATGCCATCTCCACCCGGGATCTGCTGCTGGTCCAGGGCGGTGTGCTGGTGGTAGCCGCCGCCTATGTGCTGTTCAACCTGCTGGCCGACCTGCTCCAGCACTGGCTAGACCCAAGGATCCAGGCATGACGGACTTCATCCGGCTGATCGCCCGCAATCGTCTGGCCGCGTTCGGCGGGGTGCTACTGGTGCTGCTCGTACTACTGTGCCTGATCACCCCCTGGCTGCCGCTGATCGACCCAGATACCACCAGTCCAGCGAATCGCCTGCAGCCGCCTTTAACGGAAGGCCACCTGCTGGGTACTGATGCCTTGGGGCGCGACATCCTCTCTCGCCTGCTGTGGGGTACGCGTATAAGCCTCGCGGTGGGCATCGCCGCTTCACTGGTCGCAGCCTTCCTGGGCTCGTTGATCGGCATCGTCGCCGGCTACTTCGGCGGCCGCACCGACAATACCCTGATGCGCGGCATCGACATGCTGATGGCGTTCCCCTATATCCTGCTCGCCCTGGCCATCGTCGCGGTACTCGGCCCAGGATTGATGAACGCTCTCTACGCCATCGCCATCGTCAATATCCCCTTTTTCGCTCGTAATATTCGCGGCGTCACCGTCGGCATCGCCCATCGCGAGTTCATCGATGCTGCTCGACTCTCCGGCAAGGGACACCTGCGAATCCTGACCAGCGAGATCCTGCCCAATGTGCTGCCGGTGATCGTCATCACCATGTCCACTACCGTTGGCTGGATGATTCTCGAGACTGCCGGACTCAGCTTTCTTGGTCTCGGTGCCCAACCGCCCCAGGCCGACCTGGGCTCGATGCTCGGCGAGGGGCGCAGGATGATGCTCAATGCCCCCCATGTGGCTGTCCTCCCAGGCCTGGTAATCTTCCTGCTGGTGATGAGCATCAACCTGCTGGGAGATGGCATTCGCGACGCCCTGGATCCACGCCTCAAGTCGGGAGCTCTATCGCGCCCGGCTCCCTTCACGCGCATTCGCCGCCACCAGGTGCCGCCCAGCAATGGCTGCGACGCTCAAGCCCTGCTGGACGTGGAGGACCTTCACACCCACTTCGAGGTGGGCCGACGCACGTACCGCGCCGTCAATGGCGTCAGCTTCACCATCAGGTCCAACGAATGCCTGGGCCTGGTCGGTGAATCGGGATCCGGCAAGTCGGTCACCGCTCTCTCCCTGCTGGGACTCGTCGCATCGCCACCGGGCGTGATCACCGGTGGGCGCATCGCCCTGAAGGGACAGGACTTGCTCGATCTGCCCCATCGCTCGATCCGGCGGATCCGGGGGCGAGACGTGGCCTATGTTTTCCAGGACCCACTCTCCACCTTGCATCCGCTGTTCCGGGTCGGGGACCAGTTGATCGAGGCAATCCGACAGCACCAGCCGATGTCACGGCAGATGGCCAGAGAGCTGGCTGTTTCGTTGCTGAACCAGGTACGCATTCCCAACGCCGAGAGGCGCGCCGACCAGTACCCCCATGAGCTCTCCGGCGGCATGCGCCAACGCATCGGCATCGCCATGGCCCTGGCCAATGACCCACAGCTGATCGTCGCCGACGAACCCACCACGGCGCTGGACGTCACCGTTCAGGCACAGATCCTGGCGCTGATTCAGAACCTGCGCGAGTCCAAGGGCACCGCAGTGCTGTTCATCACTCACGACTTCGGTGTGGTCTCCCAAGTCTGCGACCGCGTCGCCGTGATGTACGCCGGTCGTATTGTCGAGATCGGTCCGACCACCGACATTCTCGACAACCCACGCCACCCATATACCCGACGGCTGATCGACTGCGTCCCACGCCTGGGGGAACCCGACAATGAACCGGCGGCGATTCCCGGGCTGCCACCCGCCGCCGACGCCTTGCCGGAAGGCTGCGCCTTCGCTGATCGCTGTGACCTGGCGGAGGATGCCTGCCGCCGCGGTGAGATCGCACTGAGCGCAACGGATAGCGATCGCCAGGTACGCTGCATCAAGCCGCTGGGCCTTGAAACCCGCCAAGGAGCCATGCAATGAGCGAGCCCCTTCTCGAGATCCGCGGCCTTACCCGGACCTTCGGCGGTGGCCGACGCTGGTTCGGCCCCGATGCCCCCGGGGTGCATGCCGTCCAAGGCGTCGACCTTGACGTGGCACAGGGCGAGACCTTGGGCATCGTCGGCGAATCCGGCTGCGGCAAGTCTAGCCTGGCTCGGCTGCTGGTCGGGCTCGATACCCCGACCGCCGGCGAAATCCGATTTGCCGGGGAGGACCTCCAGACGCTGCGTGCAAAGGATCGCCATGCCCTATCCCGGCGTTTGCAGTACGTGTTCCAGGATCCGCTGAGCTCACTCAACCCGCGCAAGCGGATCCGCGACATCCTCGCTGCTCCGCTGCGGCATCTGCGTGGCCTGCAAGGAAAAGCCCTGGAACACCGTCTCGGCGAGCTGATGGAGGTGGTCAATCTGCGGCCCGAATTCATTTCTCGCTACCCCCATGAGTTCTCCGGCGGCCAGGCCCAGCGCATCGGCATCGCCAGAGCATTGGCCGCCGAGCCAAAGCTACTGGTGCTCGACGAACCGGTCTCGGCACTGGACGTTTCCATTCAGGCCCAGGTGCTCAAGTTGCTGCGCCGACTCAAGGGCGAGTTCGACCTCACCTACCTGTTTATCAGTCATGATCTCTCGGTGGTGGAAACCATCAGTGACCGAATCGCGGTGATGTACTTCGGGCGCATCATCGAGCAGGCACCATCCCGTCACCTTTTCCATTCGCCGGGGCACCCCTATACAAGACTGTTGCTGGACAGCGCTCCGATCCCGGGCGGGCCGCTAATCCGTGCCGAAACCGGCGAGGCCGAGCTTCCCGACCCGCTTGCCCCGCCACCGGGCTGCGCCTTTGCTCCCCGTTGCCCGCGGGCCGCACCAGATTGCCGCCAAGCCGTTCCACTGCTGGACACGCTGGGGCAAAGCGGTGACCATCGGGTCGCCTGTCGCTACCCCGTCGAAGGGCCCTGGCGACGCTTGGACACCCAAGAAGTCAACGAGACAGCCAGCGAATGACATCAACCAAACCACGCCGCAAGCGCCCCGAAGCGATTGGCGAGGCCATCAAGGAGTACGTGGCCTGCCAGACGCTTCGCCCCGGCGACCGTCTACCCCGCGAGGAGCACCTGATAAAGGCGCTGGATGCCGCCAAAGGTACAATCCGCGAGGCGATGCGCGGCCTGGAGTTCCAGGGCCTGATCCAGACGCGCACCGGCCCCGGCGGTGGCGCCTTTCTATCGGAAGTCAGCGATGATCGTGCCATGGAGCTGCTCGGTAACTACTTCTTTTTCCGACCGCCGACCATCCACGACATCTACGAAGTCAGGAAACAGCTCGAGCCCGCCCTGGTGGCGAGCCTGGCCGGCCGGCTGACGGCAGACGACATTGCCGAGTTGGAGGAGGTGATGGCCTTCTATGACCATCCGCCAACGTCGCTGGAGGAGGAACGAGAGCAGCGCATCAAGGAGCTGGAGTTTCATCTACTGCTCGTGGACCACTGCCCCAACCCCCTGCTCGCCCTGATGTGTCGCTTCCCGATCCGCCTGCTGATGAGCATGACCATCTGCCAGCGCATCTACTCACGACCCTATCCCGAACTGCGCCGCCGCGGTCACGACTACCAACGGCGGCTGATCGAATCTCTGCGTCACCAGCGAACCGAAGAGGCGAGCACCATCATGGCCGAGCACATGCGCGCCGCCCAAGCACTGATGGAGGAGAGGGAAGCCATGCTTGAGCGAACCTTCTTCAGGGCCGAGGCCACCGATGGCCAGGGGCCGAGTCGTGACTACCTGGCACTGAGCGAGCATCTGTCAGGCCGCGATCACACCTGATCGTCAAGCCAGGCCATTACCAACTGTGTCAGAGCCACCAGGGAGTCGCAATGCACCCGCTCCCAGCCGTGGGAGGCATCGGCACCGAAGCATGCCAAGGCGTTGCGCAAGTCCATACCTGCCTTGCTGGCTGAGTCCCCGTCGCAGTAGTAGAACGGGAAGCAATCACGCGTGAAGGGAATCGCGTGCTGCTGGCAGAGCGTCACCAGTCGACGGCTCGCCACCGGATGCAGGGGGCCCTGACTATCCATGAACGCAATGGTCACTCCATCGGAGCACACCTGCTGGCCTTCACCCTGGGCAGCGATATCGAGATTGAGCACCTCTTCTATTCCCGCCAGCAGCGGCTCGCTCATGCCCACACCCAGCTCTTCGGCACAGGAGAACACCAGTCTTGTACCGGTGACATCGGCACCGGCTCGCAGCGCCGCTAGCACGCAGGCGATGGCCGCCTTGTTGTCCAGGTGACGGGCATTGATGAAACCTGTCTCGGTTAGCTCCGACTGGCTCTCCACACTGACCAGGCTGCCGACGCCGATCCCCATCTCTTCCAGTGCGTCAGACGAGGTATCCACTACGTCGAGACGCAGGGCAATGTGATGCCAGTCGCTGGGCTGTGCATCCACCGCCTCATTGAAGACGTGCCCTGAGGCCTTCTCGGGTAGCAGGGTGCCGCTCGCGGCCACCTCGCCGTCATGATCGTAGACACGCACCCGGGCACCCCCTGCGAAACGGGCGTTCCAGTGGCCGATGGGACGTACCGCCAGACGCCCATCGTCGCGCCGGCGCACCACCATGGCACCCAGAGTATCGAGGTGCGCAGTTATGGCACGCCGCGGAGCATCTCCCTTACGCTGCGCATAGAGATCACCGCGGGCTGTCGTGGTCACCTCCAGGGCCGCCGCCTCCAGCCTAGGAGCAAGCCAGCTCACCATATGCTGAGCATGGAGAGATGGAGAGGGAATCGCTAGCATCGCGAGTAAATCCGCAACCAAGGCATCTGTATCTATTGATGACATACGCATCCTCAGGCTAATGATACGACCCTACCCATCTAAGCGTGCGGCTTGCCATCAGGTATGGCAATCCGCGCCGTTCCCGAAAAGCGAAAAGCGAAAAGGCAACGGTAGCTTTCTTCGGAAATAAGACCTGCATCAATTGGTCCTCGCCGTGGCTGAGCACCTATGCTCGCCACTGACCTAGGCACGGAGGTGCATTTGGGAAACACGCAGTCATCCCTCACTCCAGAGGTCGTTAGAGCCATATCTGTACAGCGCTACGGGCAATGCATCATACCTCCGACCTCCTGACTGAGCCGTACCGGCTTTCTCGGAGACCCGTTGGTTTGACTCAGGCCGCCTTCTTGGCCTGACCCTGTTGCTCAGAATACAGCGCTTCTCGTTCGGCCGACGGCATGTTACCGATCGGCTCCAGGAGCCGCCGATGATTGAACCAGTCGACCCACTCCAGGGTAGCGAACTCAACGGCTTCCAGATGCCGCCATGGTCCGCTCCGGCGGATCACCTCCGTCTTGAACAATCCGATCACAGTTTCGGCCAGCGCCCCAGCCAGGTGATCGTCCCATGTAACACCTCCAATATCGAGATGGAGTACAACAGCTGCCGGCTCCACTCGACCTTGGGCTATCAGACGCCGAGAGAGATTGAATTGGCAGCTGCGGCTTGAAAATGTGTCCGCTCTGACTTGACCAGAACACAGGCCACCGGCGTGCCGACACCGGTCAATGCGGTGATATAAACCGCCCTGCTACCCCAGGAGCAAGCAGCGCGTCAAAAAGAGGAGGGCTAGGAAGAGCCAATACGCCCCATCACCGGCAGCCACTGCCTGTAGTATCAGTACTATCAATTCTACTCATTGAGCATCGTCATCCATCAACAAGCCAAATGGATAAGCGCCTCTGCTAAGCTGATGACGCTGCAGCGGGGCATTTTGTCGCACCCTGCTCACCTTCCACCGCCCCCATTGGAACGCCCCCGGCAATCGCGCTGCTTCCGCGCCGTGGGGGCAGGGACAGCGGCCCCGGCTTGACCGGCGGTCGTCTCGAGAGGAGACCGCACTTGGAACTGATTCAGTACGCACTGGATAACTTGGACCTGCTGATCACCCGCACCGTCGAGCATATTGCCCTGGTGGGTGTGGCCGTGGGCATCGCCACTCTGACCGGCGTGCCCATCGGCATCGCCATCACCAAGAACGAGCGGGCGGCACGCCTAGTGCTCTACCTGGCCTCGATCATCGTCACCATCCCCTCGATCGCCCTGTTCGGCATCATGATTCCGGTGCTATCGATCTTTGGCCACGGCATCGGCTACGTACCCGCGGTGATCGCGGTGCTGCTCTATTCGCAGCTGCCGATCATTCGCAACACCTACACCGCCATCAACAACGTTAACCCGGCATTGCGGGAAGCCGCCCGAGGGATCGGCATGAGCCCCAACCAGCGTCTCCGCCTGGTGGAGATCCCGCTCGCGGTACCGGTAATCATGGCCGGGGTACGCACCGCCGTGGTGCTCAATATCGGGGTGATGGCGATCGCCGCCTACATCGGCGCGGGCGGTCTCGGCACTTTCATCAGCCGCGGCATCTCCCAATCGGATCCGCGTCAGCTGATCGTCGGCGCCATCGCGGTGAGCCTGCTGGCCATCGTCGTCGACTACACCCTGCTCTACGTGCAGAAGCAGCTGACGCCCAAGGGCATGGAGCGCGCCGCCGAGACGGCCTGACCGCCCACTCATAACGCCCCTCGCCCCTGACAAGGAAACCACATGATTGAGCTCGATAACCTGACCAAGGTCTTCGATACCCCCAAGGGCGCCGTGGTTGCCGCCGACCATATCAGCATGGAGGTACCACCCGGCGAGATCTGCATCTTGCTCGGCCCCTCCGGGTGCGGCAAGACCACCACTCTGAAGATGATCAACCGCATCGTGAAGCCCACCTCCGGCAAGGTCTTCATCAACGGCGATGACACCACCGGAATGGATACCCAGACCCTGCGCCGCAATATCGGCTATGTCATCCAGCAGATCGGCCTGTTCCCCAACATGACCATTGAGGAGAACATCACCATCGTCCCCAGGCTACTGGCTGGGACAAGGCGAAATATCGCGAACGGGCCCGCGAGCTGATGGCCATGATCGCCCTGGAACCCGACGCCTTCCTCAAGCGCTATCCCAGCGAGCTCTCGGGTGGGCAGCAGCAGCGCATCGGCGTCGCCCGTGCGCTGGCCGCCGACCCCCCGGTGATGCTGATGGACGAGCCCTTCGGCGCCATCGACCCGATCAACCGGGCGGTGATCCAGGACGAGTTTCTCAAGATGCAGCAGGCGCTCAAGAAGACCATCATGTTCGTCAGCCACGATATCGACGAGGCGATCAAGATGGGCGACCGCGTCGCCGTCTTCCGTGAAGGCAAGCTGGTGCAGTACTCCGCCCCGGATGATCTACTGGCCGCACCCAAAGATGCCTTCGTCGAATCCTTCCTGGGCGAGGACCGGGCCCTCAAGCGTCTCAACCTGGTCAAGGTGCGCGAGATCGTGACCGACGAGATCGGCACCGTCTCCCCCGGCGACACCCTGGCGCAGGCCCTGTCCCGTATCGACGACTTCGGCTACCAAAATTCGATCTTGATGGTGAATGATCGCCGCCAGCCGGCTGGCATCATCAGCCGCTCGGTCACCCGCACCACCAAGGGCTACTGCCGCGACCATTTCCAGGCGGTACCGGCGATGATTGGCCTGGATGACGACTTGCGCAAGGCCGCCTCGCTGATGTTTGCCCATGACATCACCTGGCTGCCCTGTGTAGATGAGGACGGCAAGGTGTGCGGGCAGATCACCCAGCGGGCCATGACCCGCCACCTGGGCGCCCGATTCCGGGCGCGACAGGGCGATGCCCGAAACCCCGACGCCGCCCTCGAGGAGTGAGCCGATGCCCATTCAGACCATGAAAGGGGCCCTGCGCGCGCTGCTGCTGGTGGCGATCTTCTTCGCCGGGGTATGGAGCCACTCGAGCGGGCTCATCGATGACTTCCTGTGGTATCTGCCGGATGTTCAGTATCTGATGGGCGAGCACCTATGGCTGACCGCCTTGTCCGGCAGCCTGGCAATCGCTGTCGCCATCCCGCTCGGCATCCTGCTCTCGCGTCCCAGCATGGCGCGCTGGCCGAATCGCTGATGCAGGTGCTCAACGTGGGTACCACCATTCCCACGCTGGCCGTGCTGGCACTTTCCATGAGCTTCCTCGGCATCGGCACAGTGCCGGCGGTATTCGGTCTGTTCGTGGCCACCCTGCTGCCGATAACCCGAAACACCTACGCGGGGCTCAAAGGCGTCAACCCCGCGCTAATGGAAGCCGCTGCCGGCATCGGCATGTCGCCTACCCAGCGGCTGTTCAAGGTGGAGCTGCCCAACGCTCTCTACGTAATCTTTGCCGGCATGCGCACCGCCCTGACCATCAACGTGGGCACGGTGCCGCTGGCGTTTTTGATCGGCGCTGGTGGCCTGGGTGAGCTGATCTTTACCGGGATCGATCTCTATGATCCGGTGATGATGCTGGCCGGTGCCATTCCCACCGCGCTGCTGGCGATCGTCGTCGATGCCGTGATCGCCTTCATCGCCTTCGTAGTGGTACCGCGCGGCGTCAATCCGGCCCGCGCCTGAGCCCACTTCATCCTTTAGAAAATGTCCGACACCCAAGCAACAAGAGGAACGACTCCATGAAACACCTGATGACCACCCTCACCGGCCTGGCCCTGGCCGGCGCAATGACCACTGCTCAGGCCGCTGACATCTCGGTGGGCGGCAAGAACTTCACCGAGCAGCAGATCCTCTCCAGCATGACTAGTCAGTATCTGGAGGGGCTTGGCTATGACGTAGACACCCGCGCCGGTATGGGCTCGGCGGTCCTTCGCCAGGCTCAGGAGAATGGCCAGATCGATCTCTACTGGGAGTACACCGGCACCTCGCTGATCAACTACAACAACATCAGTGAACGACTGGGTCCCGAGGAGACCTATGAGCGAGTCAAGGAGCTGGATGCCGAGAAGGGCCTGGTGTGGCTCGCCCCCTCCGCGGCCAACAACACCTATGCCCTGGCGATGCGTGCCGATGACGCCGAGGCACGCGGCATCCACTCGCTTTCGGACCTGGCCAAGGCGATCAACGAGGGGGAGGCGCTGGAGATCGGCCTGAACGCCGAGTTCTATGCTCGCGACGACGGCTGGCGTCCGCTGATGGAGGCCTACGAGTTCCAGGTCGGTCGTCGCGAGGTCAGCCGCATGGACACCGGCCTGGTCTACCAGGCGCTGCGCGATGGCAACGTGGACGTTGGCCTGGTGTTCGCCACCGACGGGCGCATTCCCGCATTCGATTTCCATGTGCTGGAGGACGATCGTGACTTCTTCCCGGCTTATGCTCTGACCCCGGTCGTGCGTCAGGACACCCTCGAAGCGTTCCCCGAGCTAGAGGAGCAGATGAACGCGCTCTCCGGCTTGCTCGATGACGAGACCATGGCCGAGCTCAACGCCCGGGTTGATGTCGACCGCGAGACCATTGAACGCGTCGCCGAGCACTTCCTGCAGGAGCAGGGCCTGCTGTGAGGCCCCGCGAGGGGTAAGCGACTGAAGCCATTGCCAAGAGGCCGCCGCCATGGCGGCCTTTTGCCGTACCGGGTGACGGCGACTCAAGTCTGAAAGCGGTCGATCCGAGTCGCGAGGTAGTCCACGAAGCAGCGAAGGGCCGGGGCCCCGTGACGTCGTTGCGGATAAACCACATAAACGCCGGCCTCGAAGTCGACGGCATCGGCAAACAGGCACTCCAGCTCACCCGTCGCCAGCGCCTCTGCAACCATGAACCGCGGCAACAGCGTGATCCCCACCCCGGCAATCGCCAGCTCTCGGCAGAAGACCCCGCTGTTCACCTGGAGGTTGCCGTTCACGACCAGAGTCCTGGCCTTCCCGCCCTCACGAAAGGGCCAGCGATGGCCATATCCGGCCACCGTATCGACCAGGCAGTTGTGGTGCTTCAACTCTGTCCAGTGGCCAGGCCGGCCATGCTGGGCCAGGTAGGCCGGACTGGCGACCAGGGCCAGGGTCATGTCGGCGAGACGCCGAGCAATCAAGGTGGAATCAGCCAGCACCCCGATGCGAATCGCCAGGTCATAGCCTTCCGATACCAGATCGACAACCCTGTCGACGGCCGTCAGATCGATGACAAGCCCAGGATAGCTCGCAAGGAACTCCGGCAGGATGTCCTGCAGCCAGGCTCGACAGACGAAAGGGGGCGCGGTCACCCGCAGCACGCCTTGCGGTTCCCCCCACCGCCTTTCCGCTATGTCCTTGAGTTCATCGACCCCGGCCACAAGCGCTTCAATGCGCTCGAGATAATAGTGCCCCTCCTGAGTCAAGGAAAGCTGACGAGTCGTGCGGCGCAACAGCTGTACACCCAGCCAGTCCTCCAGCTGCAGTACCCAACGACTGGCGGCCGAGGTTGACATGCCCAGCTCCTGGGCCGCAGAGGCAAAGCCCTGCCGACGAACCACGGCCAGGAAGACCCGCATCGACCTCAGGGTATCCATGCGCAATGCCCCGCTTTTCGGGATAGTGATTCCAGAATAAGGCCATTATCAATTCCATCAGCATAGCCTAGGCTGGATAGCTACCACCCAGTGGAGATACGATCATGCACAAGGCACCCATCGTCCTATGCCCAGAGGACAAGCCGACATCCGTCAGCGTCTTGGGGACCGATATTGAGTTTCTGGTCACTGATGACGCCGCCAATGGCTACCACATCACCCTGCAGAGCGGCGCCGAAGGCTCCGGCCCCCCGCCCCACTCCCATGGGTGGGACGAAGCCTTCTTCATTCTGACCGGCCAGGTGTTTCTGACATGCCGGGACAGAACTTATTGCTGCCAGCCCGGCACCTTTGTAAACGTGCCGGCAGGCGAAGTTCATGCCTTCACCTATGGCGAAGGCGGCGGGCGGATGCTGGAAATCACCGGCAACGGCAGCCGGGCTGGCCAGCTCTTCCGGGAACTGAATCGGGATATCGCACCGGGAGCGCCGAACCTCGACAAGGTGGCCGAGGTCTTCACGAGAAACGGGGTAACACTGAACCTCTGACCACCGAGACACGGAGACCGACATGTGGCACCCGCAGGAGATACGACTGCCCGCCGTGGAGCGAGGCTTCCATCTGATCACCGACCGGGTCTTGGGCGCCCTGCCAGAGCTGGCCGACTGCCGAGTCGGCCTACTGCACCTGCAGCTCAAGCATACCTCGGCGTCGCTGACCCTCAACGAAAACGCCGCCCCAGACGTACCGACATGGAGGCCTTCCTGCGCCGCCTGGTGCCGGGCGATCTGCCCTACTTCCGGCACACGCTGGAGGGGCCTGACGACATGCCGGCCCATGTGATCGCCAGCCTGCTGGGCACTCAGCCGACCCTGGCGGTACGCGACGGACGCCTGGCGCTGGGTACCTGGCAGGGCATCTGGTTTGGCGAGCACCGCGACAATGGCGGGCCACGCCAGCTGCTCGCCACCCTGCAAGGGGAATCCTGACTCAAGGCAAGCGCCCTTCCCGCGCCAGGCGTCGCCGGACCCAGCCATCATAGAGCCAGCGCAGCGCCGGCTTGAGACCCGGCAGGCCGATCAGCCAGGCCAGGGGCCTTAGGCGCGGCACCCGGCGCATCAACAGGATATAAGCGTCGATGCCCTCCATGATCCGCCCACCCTCCTCTTCCACATGCAGGGAGAGTAGCGCCGACTGTGGGTCCACGCCCTTCTCTCGCAGCACCTCCTGATACTCGGTGACATCGCACCAGCGCACCTGCCGGCCGGCCTCGCCAGCCCAGCGCTCATAGCGGGTGCGATCCCGGCGACAGCCGGGGCAAATACCGTCGTAGTAGACCTTCAGCGGTGGCAGATCGGTCATATGCGCGTCTCATTGTCTGTGGAAGGGCATCACGGCAGACCCTGCTCAGCCGATGCCGTTCACCAAACGGCATCGCCCATCCGCTGGGGATGGGCGATGGTAGTGCTCTGCTTAGCGGGTCGTCGTCAGTTGGAGGGGAAGTTAAGCTGCGCCTGCTCACTGACCCGCGCCACCAAGGCATCCGCGGTGGCATCACCCACGCAGACCGCCACCGAGATCGCCATACAGCGCTCGCCGGCGCTGCCGTAGGCGGCACCGATCAGGGTGCTGGGCGGCGTTGTCCAGATCGGTGCCGCCTACGGCAGCACCACGGCATGGTTCTTGGCCCCGCCCAGGGCCTGGACGCGCTTGCCGTTGTCGGCGCCGCGACGATAGATCGCCCTGGCCACCGGGGTGGAGCCGACGAAGGAGAGCGCCTTCACGTCGGAGGCGTCGATCAGCGCCTCCACGGCCTCCCGGTCGCCGTGTACCACCTGGAAAAGACCCGCGGGCAGGCCCGCTTCCTCCAGCAGCTCGGCCATCTTGAGGGACGCCGAGGGCACCTGCTCGGAGGGCTTGAGGATAAAGGCGTTGCCGCAGGCCAGCGCCATGGGAAACATCCACAGCGGCACCATGGCCGGGAAGTTGAACGGCGTGATGCCGGCGACGATGCCCAGCGGCTGGTGGTTGGACCAGGTGTCGATGCCCGGGCCGGCGTTATGGGAATACTCGCCCTTGAGCAGCTCCGGCACGCCGCAGGCGTACTCGACGTTCTCGATGCCGCGCTTGAGCTCGCCCATGGCGTCCTCGAGTACCTTGCCGTGCTCGCGGCTGATCAGCACGCATAGCTCGCCAGCGTCACGCTCCAGCAGCATCTTGAAGCGAAACATCACCTGGG
>NZ_AZQX01000351.1:0-6924 GCF_000568385.1 Halomonas sp. BC04 | reverse complement strand
CGCCACGCCGAGCAACAGCAGCGCCGCGGACAGAGGCCAGTCCAGCACCCGTTCGGCCAGCTGCGGCGTGACCTGGCTGCCCAGCGCCAGCCCCAGCACCCCGAGAAAGGTCTCGCGCAGGCCTTCGGGAACCCGGACATCGACACCCCGCGCCGACACCAGCAGATTGGCCACCAGCGGTCCCAGCATCCAGGCCAGCGGCAGGCCGGCAAGCTGGAAAAGGAGCCCGCCCAGCGCTCCAATGCCCAATGACCTGGCCAATGCCCTGCTTGCTGCGCGCCCCATTCCCCACCCTTCTGTTAACCGGCTAACGGAATGAGTATGCCATAATGGCGGCCTGCCTTGTTGCCCGCCGCCCTGCCACCCTCTTCCTGCCGGAGACACCCATGCCCCGCCTCGACCAGCTACTCGTCAGCCAGGGCCTCGCCCGCTCGCGCACCCGGGCCCAGCGACTGATCCGCAACGGCCGTGTCAGCGTGGCCAGCAGCGGCCGTGTGCTCGACAAGCCGAGCGAAAAGCTCGCCGAAGACTGCCGCCTCAAGGTGACCGAGGATCCCGAGGAGCGTTATGTATCGCGGGCGGGGCTCAAGCTCGAGGCACTGATCGAGGCGCTGGGGCTCGATCTCGCGGGCAGGCTGATACTGGATGTGGGCCAGTCCACCGGCGGCTTCACCGATTGCGCGCTGCGCTTCGGTGCCCGCCATGTGGTCGGCGTGGAGGTGGGCCACGGTCAGTTGGACCCCGAACTGCGCGGCGAACCACGGGTCACCTGCCTGGAGGGGCTCAACGCCCGGGCCATGGCCGACGAACCGCGACTCCATGCGGCCCTGGCCGCACAGGGCGCCGAGGCGCCCGACATGGCGGTAATGGATGTCTCCTTCATTTCCCAGACGCTGATCCTGCCGCAGCTCTCCCGCCTGCTGCGCCCCGGCGGTGAACTGCTCAGCCTGGTCAAGCCGCAGTTTGAGCTCGGCCCGGGAGGCGTCGACGACCGCGGTATCGTGAAGGACCCGGCAAGCGAACTCGCCGTGGAAACGCGGCTGCGCAGCGCCTGCGACGACGCCGGTTTCCGTATCCTCCACTGGCAGGAGAGCCCCCTGCTTGGCGGCGATGGCAACAGGGAGTTCCTGCTGCGCGCCGTGCGAGCTGAGGACGACTAACGCCCACCATCTCCACCACCATCTCCGCCACCATCACCGAGATCGATATCGCCCGGATCACCGCCCCCCGCGCCAGGTGGTGGGTGGTTGGTATCACGCTTTTGAGCGGGCGTGAGACTCTGCACTTTCTTCGCCTCGCCGCCGGGGCGGTGCAGCCATACCTCGAGCTGGTTGAAGGCGATATCCACCTCGTGCTCAGCAAACAGCTCCCCCACCCGACAGTTGATCTCGTCGGTGGCATAGAGCCGATCGCCCAGGGCGTTGACGAAGATACGCAGCTCGAAATTCAGTGTGCTCTCGCCGTAATCCATGAAGAACACCTGCGGTTCAGGCTCTGCCAGCACGCGGGGATTCTCGTCAGCCGCCTGGCGCAGCAGTTGGTGGACCAGACGATGATCCGAGCCGTAGGACACGCCGAACCGGAGTACCACCCGTGTGATCGTATCCGACAGCGACCAGTTGATCAGCTGGTCGGTGACGAAGGTCTTGTTGGGTATGATGATCTCCTTGCGATCGAAGTCGGTCACCGTGGTGGCCCGTATGCGGATCTTGCTTACCGTGCCGGTAAGATTGCCCAGCGTGATGGTGTCGCCGATGCGCACCGGTCGCTCGAACAGGATGATCAGGCCCGAGACGAAGTTGGCGAAGATCTCCTGCAGGCCAAAGCCCAGCCCCACGCCCAGTGCCGCCACCAGCCACTGCAGCTGGCTCCAGGCCACCCCCAGCGTGGCCAGCGCCACGATAAGACCGGTGCCGACGATGGTGTAGGAGAGCAGCGAGGTGATGGCATAGGCGCTGCCCTGCTTCAGCTCCAGCCGCGACAGCACCATCACCTCCAGCAGACCGGGCAGGTTACGCGCCATCATCAGCGTGAAGCCGAAGACCAGCACTGCGGTAAGGATATCAGCCACCGAGAGGGCGCTGGTGACCAGGTCCGCTCCTACGCCATCGGACGCCTCCCAGATGGCAACCCGCTCCAGGTAGCCCAGCACCGTCAGCAAATCCGACCAGACCAGATAGAGCAGCAGCGCAAAGCCGATCAGCAGAATCAGTTTGGAGAGACGCAGCGACTGCTGGTTGATCTGTTCCATGTCCAGCGGTGGCTCCTCCACCACCTCGACCCCGCCTTCGGCCCCCTCCTGCACCTGGGCACGCCGCCGGGCCAGTGCTCGCTTGAAGGCCAGCCGCCGAGCCGCCACCGCCAGCCCACGGACTACCGTGGCCTCGACCAGTATCCACATGGCCAGCAGGTAGAGCGTGATGACGAAACGCCCTATCAGGCTGAGTGCCGTGTATTCGTAGCCGGAGACGATCAGGCCGATGAGCGCCAGCGGGACCGCCGCCAAGACCAGCCCTAGAATCAAGCGGAACAGCTTGACCCCGAAGAACGGCGTATGGGCCATGATCAGGCGCGCCAGCAGCACGCTCATGGCCAGCAGGCCGCCGAGCAGCAACGTCAGCGCCAGGGGGCGCGAGGTGAGGCTGATCTCGCCATCCAGGGCCAAAGTGGAAATCAGCAGTACCGGCACCAGTGCCAGACCCAGCCATCGCAGCAGCTCACGCAGCCGGGCGACATAGCCCGCCGGCCAATAGAAGTGCTTGGTCGCCACGCCATCCCGAACCAGCAGTCGCCGCGACCAGGCAATGAACGCCCAGGCCAGGGCCAGGTGCCAGAACGCCAGCCCCAACCCCGAGGCGATGCCCTGGCCATCGGCGATCAGGGCCGCACCGAGCCACCCAGGGCCAGGGGGCCGGGAAGCGCCAGCAGCGCGTTCAGCGCGACCGCCTGAGGCGTATGGCCCTGGGAATCGCTGCGTAGGCGGCCTATCTGCTCATGCAGTGTCGCCAGTCGGCGCTGGATGCGTCGCCGTGACCACAGCAGCGCCAGCGACACCAGCAGGAAAGGCAGCCCGACCAGCGCCTTGACCTCCGGGATCCGCCAGTGATGCGGCAGTGCCTCACGCCACTCGCCCACCTGCCACTCCAGTACCAGGTTTGCCGGCAGCTGCCGGAACCAGGCTAAATCCAGCGGGCGGGTATTGGCGATCCAGAACAGCTGCTCGTCAATGGTGGTGCGCAGCTCTATTGATGTCTCCAGCAGCTGCTGCTGGTTGAGCTGGAACTCGATGGCCGAACTCAACAGGTTGCCATAGCTCTGTTCGAGCTGATCCACCAGCTCCCGACGCGACTGGTAAAGGTGCTGCAGCGATTCGATCAGCGCCGGCGTCACCTCCACCCCCGCCTCCTCCAGACGCTGGTTGGCCAGGCGCTCGCCCTGGCGCAACATATCGCGCTGACGCACGAGATCGAACTGGCGCAAGCGCAGGTCGGCGATTTCATCCTGAAGGTCACGACGCGCATCCACCTGGGGCAGAGAGCGGCGCTGCTCACGCAGAATGCGCGACAGCAGCAGGCTGCCGCGGATCGCATCGATCTGCTCATTGAGGCTGCGCTGCAGCTGTCGCACATGGTCGAGCTGACTACGTAGCGCCAGGCTTTCCCGCACCAAGCCGTTGATGCGGTCATTGGCCCGCAGCAGCTCCAGGCTAAGCTCACGGTTGACCTGCTGCGCCCGCTCCAGGACCGGGTGGCCAGCCTCGAGCAGCGGGTCGTCCCGGGCGGCATCGGCAATGGCCTGCTCCGAGGCCAGCCGACGCTTCCGGTCGATGACACTCTGCAGCATGGCCAGCTCAGTCTCCTGCCGGGTCACCTGCTGTGTCAGCAGATCACGCCGCTGCTGCGCCAGCTCACGCAGCCGGGTATTGCTGCCCAGTTGGCGCTGATGCAGACGCAGGGAACGCTCGGCCAGGCGCCGCTCGACCAAGCGCTGCCATAATTGAGGCGCCTCATCGGTCAACCCTTCTCCCTCCAGCGCATCCAGAGCACGTCGGGAGCTCTCCGCTGCCTGCATGGCATCGGCGATGGCCTGCTGGGCCCGCTCGGGAAGCGTCTGGGCGGAGAGCAGCTGCGTATTGACCTCGGCCAGACGATCCTGCAGTTGCTGCAGCTCGAACACCGCTTCCTGTTGGCGGTACTCGAGCTCATCCAGCGGGAGGTCATCCAGTTCGGTGGCCGAGCGATCGCGTGCGGCCTCCTCCTCCTGCAGGATCTCCCGCTCGAGGCGTATCAGCTCGCCAGGGGCCTCTTCGAGACGCTGCTCCAGAGCGGTTAGGCGCTCCTCGACCCCTGCCAGCTGTTCCAGCGCCTCCAGCGTCGCCTCCAATGCCTCGATATCGCGCTGAGCTGCGTCGCTGACGCCCTCCCCCTCCTCCGGGCGAAGCTCGTCAAGGCGCGCCTCCACCGCCGCTCTATCGGGCAGGGCATCATCGGCCCCTGCCGTCGCTCCCGGCAGCAGCAAAGCGCCGATCAACAGGCAGAGCGCCAGGAGAGTGGGCCGGATGGCGCCGGCAGAAACGGAAATGGCGTACACGATATCCTCTTTGACAAGGGCCCCCTGCCCGCCACGATTCTCGGCCTACTGAACGAACTTGGCAATGATTGTCGCCAGCGGTTGACTTGCGCCGGGGTCATGGTAGAAACAGGTCTCAAATGCCTCGCTTCGAGTTGCCCTCATGACCATTCGTTCCATCCTGTTCGTCGGTGCCAGTCTGCTGGGAGTGCTGCCGCTTGTTGCCCTGGCCCAAGACATCCCCCAGAGAGATATAGAGCGAGAGGCCCTGGAAAGCCGCATCGAAGCCCTGTCCAGTGAACTGAATAACCTTCAGCGTCAGCTGGAAACACTCCCCGAGGATCCCGAGATGGCGGCCGACCCGGATGACGTGGTGCAGGAAGAGATGGCTCAGCGTCGCCAGCTGGAGCGCGAGTCGACCCGCAACCCTTTCGCCATCACGACCCATCGGCGCAACTACCTCTTTCCCCTGAGCTACACCACCAACCCCAATCATCCGGCCTTTGGTAACATCTCGGCCGATAACGGCCCCAACGACCTGGAGGTCAAGTTCCAGTTCAGCGCCAAGGTCAACATTCTCGAAGACCTGTTCGGTGACACCGGCGATCTCTACTTCGCCTTTACCCAGCGCAGCTGGTGGCAGGCCTACAATACCGATGCCTCCTCCCCCTTCCGGGAAACCAACTATGAGCCGGAGATCTTCCTCGACCTGGACACCAACTGGCGCATGCTCGGCTGGACCAACACCCGCAACCGCTTCGCCCTCAACCACCTCTCCAATGGACGCTCCGAGCCGTTGTCACGCAGCTGGAACCGCGCCTACCTGGAGAGCGTCTTCCAGCGCGGCGACTGGGCGGTCGCCGTCGCCCCGCACTGGCGCTTCCCGGAATCTCAGACCAGTGATGACAACCCCGACATCGACCGCTACATGGGCTATGGCGATGTCACCGTGGCACGGCGAATCAACGGCGATCAGGAGGCCAGCCTGATGGTGCGCGGCAATCCCAGCGCAGGCAACATGGGCTCACAGGTCGATTACTCCTGGCCCCTCTTTGGCAACATTCGCGGACATGTCCAGTATTTCTATGGCTATGGCGAAAGCATGATCGATTACGACCATCGCAACCACCGCCTGAGCCTCGGGTTCAGCCTCAACCCGATGTTTTCCGGCAGTGGCAGCGTTCGCTGACGATAGCCTCGCACGCCCCCGGCCAGAATGAAGTGCATTGAAGTCGCCCCAGCGGATGCTATGCTGAGCCTGTCATTCATCGTCAAAGGAAGACCGTCATGGCATCTCGCACTCCCAGTACCGACGACACCACACGACAGCTCAAGGAAGACCTTCACCACCTCACTCAGACCATCGAGGAAATGGTCAGCGCCACCGCGGACGACTCCCGGAGCAACATCAAGGAGCTGCGAGAGCGCGCCGAAAAGCGCCTGAAAGAGACCCGCGACAGGCTCGAATCTCGTGGCGAGAGGCTCTACGACGAAGCGCGTGATTCCGTCACTCATCAGGTCGATGCCTGTGACCGCTACGTTCACGACAACCCCTGGACCAGCGTCGGACTTGGCGCTGCCGCCGGCATCGTCATCGGCATGCTTATCGGGCGTCGCTGATGGCGTCGAGCCAGGGACCGGCACAACGGCTGTTCAGCGCGGGCAAGCAGCTGCTAAGCAGCTTGATTGCCGCCGGCGAGACGCGCATGCGTCTCGTCGTACTCGAGCTGGAAGAAGAACGCGCACGACTCTTTACCCTGCTGCTGCTCTCCGGGCTGAGCCTGCTGCTGATGCTGCTCGGCCTCGCCATGCTGATGCTACTGGTGGTAGTCATCTTCTGGGACACCCACCGACTGGCTGCCATCACGATCAGTGCCGCCGTACTGCTGGGCGGAGGCCTACTGCTCGCCCTGCTGGTGATACGCCTGGCCCGCCGCCATACCCTGCTGAAAGAGACGCTGGCCCAACTGGCCACCGACCGTGACCTGGTGGACCGTGACCAGGTGGAGAGCCCCCGTGACGAGCGCCGCTAAGCGACAGCAGGACCAGCCCCCCAGCCGGGCCGAACGCAAGGCCAAGCTGCTTGCGACCATCGAGCAGCAACGGATCGATATCCTGGTGGAGTCCAGCCGCTGGCGCGAAGCCAGCCGCCCCCTCGACGATGGCTGGCACTCCCTGATGCGCTTCAGGGGTGTCATGCTCGCCGCGGGCGGCCTTGCTGTCTTGCAGAGTGCCCGACATCCCACTTCGCTGGTTCGTGCCGGCAAGCGCATCGCTGCCGGCGCCCTGCTGCTCAATCGCGCACGCCGGCTGTTCAATCAGTTCCGCTGAGACAGGCGGCACACGACATCGCTG
>NZ_AZQX01000350.1:0-9847 GCF_000568385.1 Halomonas sp. BC04 | reverse complement strand
CCTGGGACGTGCTACCTCAATGGCCAGGGCGTTGGCCAGGACCGTGACCAGGCCCGCTACTGGCTGGAGCGCGCCCACGGTGAAGGCCATGCCGGGGCCGCTGCCAGCCTGGGCCGAATGTACATGGATGACGGCAATACATCGGCCGGTATCGACTATCTGGAAGCAGCGGTCGCCAGAGGGCACGGCGGCGCCCGGGTCGATCTGGGCGAGGCGTACCTGCTCGGGGATCACGTCGAGCAGGATGTAGAGAGAGGCCTCGAGTATCTGACCAATGCGGCCAATGCGGGCAACCCCCATGCCGCGCACCTGCTGGGCCAGGCCTACCTGAGTGGAGAGGGGGTCGAGCAGAACGGCGAAGAAGCCCAGCGCTGGCTGGAGCAGGCAAGCGATGGCGGCAGCCTGGCTGCCCGCGCCAGCCTGGGTCGTGCCTTGTTACGCGGCGAAGGTGCCATCGACCAGAACGTCGAGCGTGGCTATGAACTGCTTGATCAAGCCGCCGAGCAGGGTGATCGCGGAGCCTTGGCCACGCTGGGCCGCGAATACCTTCGCGGCGACATCCTGGAACAGGACCGACAGAAAGGTGCCGACTACCTGTTTGAAGCAGCCAGCGCAGGCCACTCCAGTGCGCGCCTGGCCCTTGCCGAGGCTTACCTCTCCTCTCGCGGCCTCCAGCATGCCAATCGTGAACAGGCACTGCTATGGCTGGATGATGTCTTCGAGAGCGAGGGCCAACTCGCCGCAGAGACCCTGCGCCAGTTGCTGACCGACGATAGTGCAGCTGATGCGGCGGGCCAGGTGGATGTCAGCGCCGTGGATTGAGGCTCTATCGAGAACATCATCGGGCCGGCTTGATGCCGACCCGATGAATTCTGTGACATGGTTTCTCTCTATCACAGCTTCTCGGGGTATCGATGCCTGACTCACATGCCAAGACCTTCCGTGTCTTGGCGCAGATTCTGGGTATGGCAGTATTGATCAACGTGGCATTGCCGGCCTTGGCGAAGTCGCCCGGCCCTGGTCGTGACACTGCCTTCACCTTGGCGGCCTGCTCCGAGCGCTATTCCCTGGTCGCCAACCCTCGCCCCCTGCGGCAGCAGGAAACTGCAAAGGAGTCGATCCGCGAGGCATTCGGATCCACACGGGATTGGGGGACGGAGAATAACGTCACGCTTCTCACTCGCAGTGCCACCGGACTCGGCGAAACCGGCTTTCGTGTCCTCTACCCCGAAGGCAGCTCCTCACCCAGCGATGCCGATCAGGATGGCGTCCAACGCGGCGGCCTGGGTTTCTATACCCGGGAAACGGCGCTGGAGGACAGCAACCGCGCCTGTCTACACTATAAAGTGCGCTTCGAACCGGCATTCGACTTCGTCAAGGGAGGCAAGCTGCCCGGTCTCTACGGCGGCGATGCACCCAGCGGAGGTGACGAAGTCGATGGGGAGAACGGCTTCTCGATGCGGCTCATGTGGCGCGAAGAGGGGCAGGGCGAACTCTACCCTTACGTCATGGACCGGGAGGGCGAATCGATGGGCCGTGGTGCCTGGACCTTTCCCAGGGGCCGCTGGATCAGCGTCGAACAGGAGGTGATTCTCAATACGCCCGGAGAAGACAATGGCATCGCCCGCGTATGGATCGATGGCAGGCTGGTGCTCCAACAAGAGGGTCTCGTCTACCGGGCATCGGAGAGTGTCTCCATAGACGGACTGATGTTTTCCACGTTCTTCGGAGGCACCGGCAGAGGATGGCGAACGCCTCGAGACCAGAGCGTCGATTTCGCCGCCTTCCGACTCTACGCACCCAAATCCTTACCATGAAGCTGGCCATCGCCAGCAGTAGCGATATCAATGCAGGAGGCCGATAGCGCTATGTTGGAACCAACAAATGATTGTCGCGCACGTTTCACCACCCTTCCTTGGCTGACAGGCTCGCTCGCCGGCCTGGCCTTGTCGATGAGTGGCATTTCCATGGTCCAGGCACTGACCCTCGAAGAGCGTCAACAGTTGGACCTCTCCCCCTACACCGTCACGGACCCGAACGCCTCCTACTTCGATATCGAGGAGCGTATCGCACTGCTGCGGGAGACCCAGAACAGCCTACTGCTGCAGCACAGGGAGGAGCTGGCGAACTATGCTCCCAGCTGTCGGCAGCGTCTGGAGATACCCACCATTACGGAGCGAATGCGGATACCCGGCTTCTACCCCACCCCCGAGGCCTGGGAACTGGCCACGGAGCCACTCTTCAAGTTCGAGGACACCGTATCCGAGCTGGCCGGTGCCTATGTCGCCAGCGGCAACACCTACTATGCCGAGTGTCTGGTGCGCTTCCTCGACCAGTGGGCCCAGGATGACGCGCTGCTCGAGTTCCATTATCACTGGTCTCAGCCCCAGGCCTGGTTTTCGCTGGAGTCGATGATCTTCGCCGCCGGCATGGCCTATTCTGTGGTACGCCCCACGATCGAAGGCCTCGAGGAGAAACGTGAACGCGTCGAGGACTGGCTCAACCGCCTGGCAAGCGTGCATATGGCGATTGAAGGCGCCGAAAGTAGCTGTTGTAACAACCACTTCTACCGGCGCGCCCTCTATGCCGCCATGGTCGGCGTGCTGACCGAAGATGACGACATGTTCCGCTTCGGCGTCAGCGCCATCTACTCGGCGCTTCACGACATGACCGAGCGTGGTGCCTTTCCGCTGGAAATGGAGCGTGGACGACGCGCCACCCACTATCAGAACTATGCCCTGCTCTATCTGGTTCCGATCATGGAGATCGTCCATCGCCAAGGCTACGATATTTATGAAATGGAAATCGATGGCGGCACCATACACGATGCAGTCGATTTCGGGATGGATATACTCGAGGATCCCAGCGAGCTCGGGGATCTGGCACCGGCTGAACAGTTCACCGACTTTCTCAAGGACGATCAGTATTTTGCCTGGATGGAAATCTATCGTGCGCGCTTCGGCGAATCGCGCTTCGACGACTTCCTGCGCTCCATGCGGCCTATCTACAATCGCAGTGCCGGTGGCTACCTGACCTTCTACTTCATGGATCCCGATGCCCAGGAACACATCGTGTACCATGAAGATGAGCGTCAATCGAGGGCTTTCGAAGGGATATTGAACTGAGTCCCAAAATGCAACAAGCCGGCGCAGGCCGGCTTGTTGCTTCTGTTTCCACTGCGCGTTCGACAGGGCCGTTCCAGAGGCGATTCCTGGAGGCTATCCCTCTTAGCTATCGAACGGATTGCGCAGCACGATGGTCTCGTTGCGATCCGGCCCGGTAGAGATGATGTCGATGGAAGTGCCCACCTTCTCCTCCAGGAAGCTGATATAAGAGCGTGCATTGGCCGGCAGCTCTTCCACCCGCTTGATCCCGAGGGTCGATTCACTCCAGCCCGGCAGGTCCTCGTAGAGCGGCTCGAGGGCTTCGTAGCCTTCGGAATCCACCGGCGTGTCGAGCACCTCGCCGTCCTTGCCACGATAGCCGACGCAAACCCGGATATTTTCCAGGCCATCCAGTACATCCAGCTTGGTCAGGCAGATGCCGGAGACCGAGTTGATCTGCACGGCATGACGCAGGGCGACGGCATCGAACCAGCCGCAGCGACGCGGCCGCCCGGTGGTGGCCCCGAACTCGTGCCCTCGCTCGGCCAGGTGACGGCCATGCTCGTCGAAGAGTTCCGTGGGAAAGGGGCCGGAGCCGACACGGGTGGTGTAGGCCTTGGTGATGCCCAGCACGTAATCGAGGTAGAGCGGCCCCACGCCGGATCCGGTGGCGGTGCCGCCGGCAGTGGTATTGGAGCTGGTGACGAAGGGATAGGTACCGTGATCGATATCGAGCAATGAGCCCTGCGCGCCTTCGAAAAGGATGTTCTCCCCGGCTCGGCGCAGCTCATGCACCAGGCCCACGGTGTCGCAGACCATGGGGCGCAGCTCCTCGACCATGATCATGGCTTCGTCGAGCACCTGCTGGAAATCCACCGCCTGTTCGCCGTGATAGTTCACCAGCACGAAGTTGTGGTAGTCCAGGACCTCGCCCAGCTTGGAGGCAAAGCGCTCGCGATGGAGCATGTCCCCGAGGCGCAGGCCGCGACGGGCCACCTTGTCCTCGTAGGCGGGGCCGATGCCGCGACCGGTGGTACCGATCTTGGCGACGCCGCGCGCCTTCTCCCGGGCCAGGTCGAGGCGCACATGGTAGGGCAGGATCAGCGGGCAAGCGGGAGAAAGGCGCAGCCGTTCGCGTACCGGGACCCCTTTCGCCTCGAGCTCACGGATCTCCTTGATCAGCGCTTCCGGCGACAGCACTACCCCGTTGCCGATGACGCAGGTCTTGTCCTTGCGCAGGATACCGGATGGGATAAGGTGGAGAACGGTCTTCTCTCCATCGATGACCAGGGTATGGCCCGCATTGTGCCCCCCCTGGAAACGTACCACTGCAGAAGCAGATTCGGTCAGCAGGTCGACGACCTTGCCCTTACCCTCGTCTCCCCACTGCGTGCCCAGTACGACTACGTTCTTGCCCATTGTGATCTCGTCTCTCGTGTCGGCGCCCTCACCGGGGCGCGTCCATGATCCGGCCCGCGGGCCGCGTTCGGTGACCGGCCCGCTTTGCCGGTGTGGTCAAGCCTAAAGTGCCACTATCTGCCAGTGACCATCGCAGTAATCCAGCCGACGACTGCAGCGATGTGCCTCGGGAGCGGTAGCCTGGCCCGGCAAGGCCTGAACCACTCGCTCGCCTTGCTCACGCAGTGCCGCGATGGCTTCGGCAACGCCTTCTCCCTGGGCCGGCGCCAGATGCCATCGCAGGCCGGCTCGCTCTGGACCAGGCTGGCCAGCAGCTTGAGATCCATGGAAAAGCCGGTCGCCGGTCGCGCACGGCCGAAGGCCCTTCCGGTGTCATCATAGCGCCCGCCCTTGGCCAGCGCCTGGCCATARCCGGGCACGAAAGCCGCGAACATCATACCGGTGTGATAACGGTAGCCCCGCAGCTCGGCAAGGTCGAAATAGAGTTCGACGTCAGGATGGGCATCCAGCACCCCCTGGTACAGCGCGCGCAACTGAGCCAGCGCCTCCGTTACCGCAACCGGTGCGCCGGCAAAACGATCACGCGCCTCATCCAGCACCTCAGAGCCGCCGTGCAGCTCGCCCAGCGCCATGAACATGGCCGCCAGTGCCGGATCCGACACGCTGGCACCGACCTGCTCCGACAGTGCGCCGGGGGACTTCAGCTCGAGTGCTTCGAACAACGCCCTTTCCTGATCACGATCGAGTTCCGCCGCCTCGACCAGGCTCCGGTAGATGCCGATATGCCCCAGGGCCAGGTGCAGCTCCTCGGCGCCCGCCAGCTTGAGGCTGGTCAACGCCAGCAGCAGAATCTCCAGGTCGGCTTCCAGGCCCGCATGACCAAACAGCTCGACACCCACCTGCACCGGGCTGCGGCCACCCTGATGCTGGTCGGCCTTGGCGCGCAGCACGTTGGTGCAGTAACAGAGCCTGGCCGGCCCCTGGTGGCGCATCGAGTGGGCATCCATCCGTGCCACCTGGGGCGTCACGTCGGCACTGACCCCCATCATCCGGCCGGTCAACTGGTCGGTCAGCTTGAAGGTCTGCAGATCGAGGTCGGTGCCCGTACCGGTCAGCAGGGAGTCGAGAAACTCCACCGGTGGTGGCATTACCTGATCGTAACCCCAGCAGTGGTAGAGATCGAGCAGCGACCGGCGCAGCTCTTCCATGCGGCTCGCCTGAGGCGGCAGCACTTCGTCCATGCCGTCGGGCAGCAGCCAGCGGTCAGCAATGGTCATGTTGTCAATCCTGCAAGACGGTTGGGAGCGGGGCGAAAAGCGTTGCGTTACCAAAGAATGCCCACAAAAAAACCGGGCCACGCCCGGTTCAAGGATTCTATCACGTTTGACGGCGGGTTGAACCCCGCCGGGAGTCGGATGAGAGGCTCATGGCGGCGGCGAGGCGGAGCCTGCACCTCGCCGCTCGAACATCAGTCCCTCGGGTCAGGAAACGGCGACTTGAGATAACGGAAGAAGTCGCTGGAGGGATCCAGCACCAGCATATCCTGATCGCCATCGAAGCTATCCCGATAGGCGTTGAGGCTGCGCCAGAAGGAGAAGAACTCCTGATCCTGGCCATACGCCTCGGAGAAGATACCCGCTGCTTCGGCATCGCCTTCACCGCGAAGCGTTTCGGCACGCTCGGTGGCCTGCGCCAGAAGCACCTGGCGGCGGCGATCGGCGTTGGCACGAATACGCTCGGCCTCTTCCTGACCCTGGGCGCGCCATTCGCGGGCCTCCCGCTCACGTTCGGAACGCATGCGGTCATACACCGCCGCCGATACG
The DNA here is from genome assembly GCF_000568385.1 of Halomonas sp. BC04. Classification (NCBI taxonomy): domain Bacteria; kingdom Pseudomonadati; phylum Pseudomonadota; class Gammaproteobacteria; order Oceanospirillales; family Halomonadaceae; genus Halomonas; species Halomonas sp. BC04. The sequence continues at coordinate 3,501 of NZ_AZQX01000350.1, read as the reverse complement.
TCTTCCGGCAGGTCGATCCGCTTGACCCGAATGTCGAGTATCGAGACCCCGAGCTCTTCGCGCATCAGCGTGTCGAGATCCTCGGTGGGCCGGATCATCAGGTCGTCGCGACGCTCGGCGATGATCTGCTGCAGATCCAGGCGACCAAACTCATTACGCAAGCTCTCGTCGACCCGGGGCTGAATCAGACGGATCGCCATCAGCTCATCGCCGGCGGTCGCCTCGTAGTAACGCGTCGGTTGATCACCTGCCACTTGACGAAGGAGTCGACAATCACCGCCTTCTGCTCGAGGGTCAGGTAGCGGCTGGTATCGGTATCCAGCGTCAGCACCCGGGTATCGAACTTGCGTATGGTCTGGGTGATCGGCACCTTGAAGTGCAGGCCCGGCTGGATGTTCTCCTCGATGACCTCACCGAAGCGCAGCTTGACGGCACGCTCGGTCTCGTCGACCACGTAGAGAGTGTTGCTGGCCAGCCAGGCAGCTGCAGCCAGGGTACCCACGATAATCAGTGAACGATTATTGATCATTTAGCGGCCCTCCCTGCGGATACCACTGTTGCTGCCACCGCCCTGCGAGGAGGAGGTGGTACGGAGCCGCTCAAGGACGCGCGGATCCAGCTCGCCGCTCTCGCCACGGGCACCGTCGCCCTCTCCCTCGCCGCTGCGGGTGCCGCCGGGACGCTGGTCCAGGGGCAGATACATCAACGGTGTTTCGTCGCTGACGTCGATCAGCACCTTCGGCGTCTTGCCGAACACATCAGCGATAGCATCCAGATAGAGGCGCTCACGCATGATGTCCGGCGCATTGCGGTACTGGACCAGCAGTGCATTGAAGCGGTTGGCCTGACCTTGGGCCTCGGCAACCACCGACTCACGATAACCCTGCCCCTGCTCGACCAGGCGCTGTGCCTGACCCTGAGCGGCCGGAATGATGGCGTTGGCGTAAGCCATGCCCTCGTTGATGGTCCGCTGACGATCCTCGCGGGCCCTGATCACGTCATCGAAGGCGTCAATGACCGGTCCCGGCGCCGAAGTCGACTCGATGTTGATGGTCTGCAGCCGGATCCCGGTACCGTAGCTGTCCAGGTAGGACTGCAGGCGGCTGGCAACGGAGCTACCGAGAATTTCACGCCCGGAGGTCAGGATCTCGATCATGTCGGTGCCACCGACCACGTGACGCAGCGCGGAGTCCAGCGCATTCTCGATCGACAGCTGAGGGTTGCGCACGTTGAGCACGAAGTCACGCGGGTTGTTGACCTGGTACTGGGCCGAGATCTCGACCTCGACGATATTCTCGTCACGGGTCAGCATCGCCTGGGACTGAGTCAGCGAACGAACCCGGGTCACGTTGACCATGCGTACATCATCGATCAAGGGCGGATTCCAGTGCAGGCCGGGGGTGACCACGTCCTGGAACTTGCCGAAGCGCAGCACCACGCCACGCTCTGCCTGGTCGACCAGGTAGAAGCCCGAGGCCCCCCAGATCGCCAGGGCAATGACGAGCAGCAGGCCGGGCAACGCCAAGATGTTGCGCGGCTTGCCGCTGCCTCCCTTGCCGCCCTTGCCACCGCCGCCCTTGCCGCCGCGGCCGCCCAGCATGCTGTTGAGCTTGTCCTGAAATTTCTTCAGGGCTTCATCAAGGTCGGGTGGACCCTGGTTGCCCCCACGGTTTCCGCCGCCGCCGTTACCGCCGCCGCGTCGGCCCCCTCCGCTCCAGGGGTCGTTCTGGTTGCCACCGCCACCAGGCTCATTCCAAGCCATATGTCGTCTCCACTCTGCGTTGGCTCCCCGCCACCATCGATTAGGTGGTGGGGGAGTCGGTTGCCATCCTGTCATCGGCGCCTAGCTAGGCGCCTGGCTATTCTGTTATGGGGAAGCCGGTCCATCTGGCCAGACAGCCTATGCTATCTGCCCTCCCATACCGGACGTTCACACAGTTCGGGGGGAAGGTAATCCTCGGCCCGCTCATCCAGCCGTGACATCAGTTGCAGGAAGTCGCGCCGGGGAAGTCGCACTTTGAGTTCCACTCTGCCATCCGGTTCCTCGAAATGCTCTTCCCTGACTGCGTCGAGCTCATGCAAGCCCGCCCGCAGACGCCCCTGTTCCGGAGAAAGGGTCAGGGAAAAGTCGATCACATCGACGGCGAGGCACTCCGAAAGCGCCTCCTCCAGCAGTTCGAGCCCCCGCCCCTCCTGAGCCGATAGCCAGACCACTTCGGGTCGGCCCTGGCCGTCACGCTCGATTCGCGGAGCGCTGTCGAGCAGATCGATCTTGTTCATTACCTTGAGCATCGGTACGTCCAGAGCACCGATCTCGTTCAGCACACCCTCAACCTCGCCGATATTGCGCTCGCGATCGGGATCCGCCGCATCAATGACATGCACCAGCAACGCGGCTTCGGCTGCCTCTTGAAGGGTGGCCTGAAACGCCTCCACCAGCTTATGCGGCAAGTGCCGGATGAAACCGACGGTATCGGCCAGTACCACAGGGCCCACATCGCCGATTTCCAGGCGTCTCAGCGTCGGGTCGAGGGTAGCGAAGAGCTGGTCGGCCGTATAGACCTTCGATTCAGTCAACGCATTGAACAGCGTCGACTTGCCGGCGTTGGTGTAACCGACCAGCGAAACACTGGGGATCTCGGCCCTGGCCCGGGCACGTCGATTCTGGGCGCGCTGACTGCGCACCTTGTCGAGCCGCTTGTGGATCGCCTTGATGCGCGCCCTCAGCAGGCGACGGTCAGTCTCCAGCTGGGTCTCGCCCGGCCCACGCAGGCCGATCCCACCTTTCTGTCGCTCAAGGTGAGTCCAGCCGCGCACCAGCCGTGTCGACATGTACTCCAGTTGCGCCAGCTCCACCTGAAGCTTGCCTTCATGGGTACGTGCCCGCTGAGCAAAGATATCGAGGATGAGCCCCGTGCGATCCAGCACACGACACTTGAGCACCTGCTCGAGGTTGCGCTCCTGCGAAGGACTCAGGGCATGGTTGAAGATCACCAGTTCCGCGCCATGCACACGCAGCGTTTCACGCAGCTCTTCGACCTTTCCGCTACCGATGAAGGTACGCGAATCAGGACGATGCCGACTGCCACTCAGCAGCGTGGCCGGCTCGGCACCAGCAGAGCGCACCAGTTCCAGAAATTCACCCGGATCTTCGCGCTCGCGCTCATCCTGAAAGTCCACATGAACCAGTACTGCCGTTTCGCCGGCATCGGGACGTTCAAAAAACAATCAATATCCTCACTCGTTGCTTTCCGGCTGAGCCGCTGGATCCTGCGGCGGCAGACGCACATTGCGCGATGGCACCACGGTGGAAATGGCATGCTTGTATACCATCTGGCTGACGGTATTTCGCAGCAGTATGACGAACTGATCGAATGACTCGATCTGTCCCTGCAGCTTGATGCCGTTGACCAGGAAAATCGACACCGGAATGCGCTCCTTGCGCAGGATATTCAGGTACGGGTCTTGAAGGGATTGCCCTTTGGACATGCTACCTCTCCC
>NZ_AZQX01000349.1:0-10453 GCF_000568385.1 Halomonas sp. BC04 | reverse complement strand
CGAGTTTCACCGGGGCCTTCGAGAATGCCTCTATCTGGGCCGGCAAGCGCTTCGATCGCGACAACTTCGACATCCACTGGCTCGACACCGACTTCGTCTTCCTGGCCGGTACCGGTGCGGGTATCTACGATGTCCAGTTGGCCGACAACTGGCGCTCCAATTTCTCGCTCTACGGGCGCAGCTTCAGCGACTATCCGGTGCGTCCCGAGTACCCGGGGCTCGAGGGCAGCACGGACAGCCTGGTCCTCACCGCCAACAACTACTTCGCCAACTGGCAGTGGATGGTCAACGCCATGTCGGCGGCCGACAACGACGAGCGCGACATCGGCGAAGGCCAGGCCGCCGCCGACACCGGTTTCCATACCATGGTGGCCTACCATGGCGACAGCTTCTTCGGCCTTGGCGAAGGCAACTACAAGGTGGCACTGCTCCACGGCCAAGGCCTCGGTGCAGAGGTCAAGGCGCTCGGCAGCACCGGCGAGTTGACCGACGACGCCCAGGCCACCCGCCTCGGCATCTACGGCACCACCTACGTGGCCCCCAACTGGCGTTTTGCGCCGGTGCTGTTCGGTGAGGTGAGCAAGGACCGTTTCGTCGAAGGTGACGACTACAAGTGGTTGACACTCAATGCGCGCCTGGTCAACGAGATCACCCAGAACTTCGAAATGCAGTACGAGGCCAGCTACCAGTACATGGACCTGGATCCCAATGGGCGCGGCGACCTGAACGCGGTGAGTGGTGACTTCGGCAAGTTCACCATCGCCCCCACCTTCAAGCCCCAGGTGGGCGGCTTCTGGCAGCGTCCCGAAATTCGCCTGTTCGCTTCATACACTGACTGGGATAGTGAACTCAACGATTTCGATACGACCTCCGCCTTCGGCAGTGACAGCTTCACCGGCGGCCAGTGGAGCTTCGGTGTGCAGACCGAAGTCTGGTTCTAAGCCAGGCCCGCCCCGGCCGGGCCAGATGCTCGCTTGCTGTTTCGATCCTTGCCGCGGCCGATTTCGGCCGCGGTTTTTGTCGTTTCGAAAGGTAGGGTGGACCACCTCCATCGGGTAGAATGGCACGGCCCGTTTCCATGTAGGTTGCCATGCCATGAACGACACCCTCGAGTTGGATCAGGAAACCGCTGCCCTGAAGATGCCGCCCCACTCGCTGGAGGCGGAGCAGTCTGTGCTGGGCGGCCTGATGCTCGATAACCAGGCATGGGATACCGTAGCCGAACGGCTGGTGGCGGATGACTTCTATCGCTACGAGCATCGCTTGATCTTCAACGCCATGACCGGCCTGGCCGAAGCCAGCCAGCCTCTGGATGTGGTGACGCTCTCAGAGGCGCTGGAAGGGCGTGATCAGCTAGGTACCATCGGTGGCCTCGCCTACCTGGCCGAACTGGCGCGCAATACGCCGTCGGCCAGCAATATTCGTGCCTATGCGGATATCGTTCGCGAGCGCGCCACCCTGCGCAAGCTGATCCGGGCGGCCAGTCAGATTGCCGATGGCGCCTTCAGCCCGCAGGGAAGGCCGGCCGATGAGCTGCTCGACGAGGCCGAGCGACTGGTGTTCCAGATCAGCGAGGAGCGTCCCAAGTCCGGCGGGCCCATCGGCATGAGCGAGCTGCTGGCCAAGGCAGTGGATCGCATCGACGAGCTGTTCAACATGCAGGGCGAGATGACGGGTCTCTCCACCGGCTTCCGGGACCTCGACGAAATGACCACTGGCTTGCAGCCATCCGACCTGGTGATCATTGCCGGGCGCCCCTCCATGGGCAAGACCACTTTCGCCATGAACCTGGTCGAACATGCGGTGATCGCCAGCGACAAGCCCGTCATGGTCTTCTCCATGGAGATGCCCGCCGAGTCGCTGATGCTGCGCATGCTCTCGTCCCTGGGGCGTATCGACCAGACCCGGTACGTACCGGTCAACTGGAGGACGAGGATTGGCCGCGGCTGACGTCGGCGGTGAACCTGCTCAAGGACAAGCAGCTGTTCATCGACGACACCGCAGCGCTTTCGCCCAACGAAATGCGCTCGCGGATTCGCCGGCTGGTGCGTGAGCACGGCAACATGGCGCTGGTCATGATCGACTACCTGCAGTTGATGCAGATCCCGGGCTTCTCCGAGAACCGGACCGGCGAGATCTCGGAAATTTCCCGCTCCTTGAAGGGCCTGGCGAAAGAGTTCGGCTGCCCGGTGGTGGCGCTGTCCCAGCTCAACCGTTCACTGGAGCAGCGTCCCAACAAGCGTCCGGTGATGTCGGACCTGCGTGAATCCGGCGCCATCGAGCAGGACGCGGACGTCATCGCCTTCGTCTACCGTGATGAGGTCTATAATCCGGATAACCCCGATAATCAGGGACTCGCCGAACTGATCATCGGCAAGCAGCGTAACGGTCCCATCGGCACGGTGCACATGGCCTTCATTGGGCGCTATACCCGCTTCGAGGACCTGGCCCCGGACACCTACGGTGAGTCCTTTGGAAGTTGATCGTCTTCCCGGGCCTTGAGCCTGTGGGTGGGCACCGTATAATGCCGACCCCCGACAGATCACCAGGAGGCAGCATGGCAAGCGGATTCAGACGCGGCAAACAGCAGCGCGCCCCGAAGCTCGAGGCGCGCGGGGAACTCCAATCGCTGGAGCGGGAAGGGCCCTTCAAGGAGTGGCTGGGAATGCCGGACCTCTACCGTTTCCAGCTGGTCGTGGAGGGCGAGACGTACAGCTATCAGACCGAGGATCCCGAGCTTGCCGTGGCCGTTGGCGATCGCGTGGTGTTTCGCTACAAGGAGACCAAGGCGGGAAAATGGGTGGACCGCCGCTCGCTCGCCAAGGCCATCGACCCTTCCGATTACCAGTAGCCCTTCACCTTCTGCCTGTCGCACGATCAACTGCCTCGTCGCGACTCCACCACAATACCGACTGCCTTAGTCCCTATCACGGAACCCTCCCGCTGTCCGATAGTCACATTCCCAATATGCTACTGTCATGCAAATGCTACCGGGCACAGTCATGCTGTGCCCGAGTCATATCTGTTTTAGCGCCATTTGATGTCCGTTACATGGAGGGAGCCATGGACTTCAACGACCTCAAGGCCTTTGCGGCCAGTCACGACAACTACGAAATCCGCGTCATCACCCACGCCGGAAGCCACTGTTATCAGGTGGAGCTGGAGGATGTGGAAGGTGCCCGGCACCTGCTCACCAGGCGCGGCAAGCCGGTCGTGTTTCGCTCGCTGGAGGATGTGTACCTGGAACTCCAGCGGGCCGGCATTCATCGTGCCTTCCTGGTGCAGCATGTACCCCATGACGAGGTCATCGGCCGCGAGGCTCACTACCGGGACCCCTTGACCTCACGAGTGCCCTTGGTCTTCTGATTGGGTCTCCTGATTGTCCTCGGCGCCTCCCTGGTATGGAGGCTCCTCCCAAGCTGTACAAAATCCGAATTAAGTACAGCTTTTTCTCCTTCCGGGCGTCTGGCCTGATAAACTGTCCGCTGTCGTGAGTCACCGACCAGAATCCGTCATCGACCAGAAGGAGCAACGTGCATGACCTCAGCGGGAGTGGAACAGGATCAGCCCGGCAAGGGGCGGCTGGCCCATGCGGCAGCGGACCATCCGCCCGTAGCGAAGCCCAAGATCGGTATTCTGCTGGCAAACCTGGGCACGCCGGATGCCACCGATTACTGGTCGATGCGGCGCTATCTCAATGAGTTCCTCTCCGACAAGCGGGTGGTGGACTATCCGGACTGGAAGTGGCAGCCACTGTTGCAGCTGATCATTCTCACCAAGCGCCCGTTCAGCTCCGGCAAGGCTTATCGCGGGATCTGGAATACCGAGAACGACGAAAGTCCGTTGCTGACCATCACGCGGCAGCAGACCCACAAGATCGCCGAGGGGCTAGAAGCATTGTATGGCGACGAGGTTGTGGTGGACTTCTGCATGCGTTACGGCAATCCCTCCACCGACAGCGTGCTGCGGCGCATGCAGGCACAGGGCTGCGAGCGCATCCTGTTCTTTCCGCTCTATCCCCAGTACGCCTCGCCGACCACCGCCACGGCCAACGATCAGGCCTTTCGTACGCTGATGAAGCTCAAGTGGCAGCCGGCATTTCGCACCGTACCGGCCTATTTCGACGAGCCGGCCTATCTCGACGCCCTCGCGGCTTCGGTGGAAGAGGCCTACGCTGTCGCCGAGAGCCGTCCCGAGGTGCTCGTGGCTTCCTATCATGGTGTGCCGAAGCGCTATCTGATGGAGGGGGACCCCTACCATTGCCAGTGCCAGAAGACCACGCGGCTGCTCAAGGAGCGCCTGGGCTGGCCCGACGATGCTATCGTCACCGCTTTCCAATCGAAGTTTGGTCCGGAGGAGTGGGTGGGGCCGGCCACCGTGGAACATGTGGCCGAACTGGCCCGCCGGGGCCACAAGCACATCGCGGTGGTTTCCCCCGCCTTTTCCGCCGACTGCGTGGAGACCCTCGAGGAGATCGAGGAGGAGATCAAGGAGAGCTTTCTCGACGCCGGTGGCGAACGGTTCACCTATATCCCGTGCCTGAACGACCGCGACGACCATATCGCCGCGCTGATCGCGGTCATTCGACGCGAACTCTCAGGCTGGTGCTGAGGGCGGTTTTCACTTGGCCAATTCGTTGGCGAACAACAAAGAGGGCTGCCAACAGGCAGCCCTCTTTGTTGATGTCTTGCGCAACAGTGGCTCAGCGGCGCATGCGTGAACGCTTGGCCTTGCGATACTTCCACGGGTGCTTGGCTCGCGCTGGGCGCGCAACGCGACTCTGGCCGACGTCCTCGTCGCGGAATTCGGGCACCGAACCCCGGGTGCCGGTGATGAATCGCAGGTGCATGTGCAGGCCGGTCTTGGCCAGCATGTGGCCGGTCACCGGCGCCGTGATGAACAGGAACAGGGTGATCAGCAGCTCCTGGACGTGAAGCTCGCGCTGGGTGATGGTGAAGTAGAGCATCGAGGCGATCAGGATGCAGCCGATTCCCAGGGTCGTCCCCTTGGTGGGACCGTGCAGTCGCATGAAGAAGTCCTTGAACTGCAGCATGCCCAGCGAGCCGGTGAAGGCGAAGATCCCACCGGCGACCAGCAGGAAGGCGATCACGCCTTCGGCGATGACGTAGAAGGTCATGGCGTCTTCCTCATTCGATGATGTCGCCGCGCAGCAGGTAGCGACAGATGGCCATGGTGCTGACGAAGCCGAGCATGGCGATCAGTATCGCCGCCTCGAAGTAGGTCTTGGTATTGAGCCAGAGTCCCAGCATGACGATCAGCGCGATGGAGTTCACGTACAGGGTATCCAGCGCCAGCAGGCGATCCGGGATGTCAGGGCCGATGGCCAGCCGGTAGACGTTCATCGCCATGGCCAGCACGATCAGCGTCAGGCCGATCAGCAGGGCAGTATCTAGCATTCGAAGATCTCCTTTAGCGGCCGTTCATAGCGTTCGCGGATCTCGCGTACCAGCTCCTGCTCCTCGTCCATGTCCAGTACATGGATCAGCAGGGACGAGCCATCCAGGCGGATATTGGTGGATACGGTGCCTGGCGTCATGGTGATGGTATTGGCCAATAACGTGATGACCAGTCGGTCCTTGACCTCGAGCGGGTATTCGACGAAGCCTGGGTGTGGCTCCCGCCGAGGCAGGAGTATCAGCAGGCTGACGTGTACGTTGGCCTTGACGATATCCCACATGACGATGATGACGAACCAGGCCAGCTTGATGGGATGCTTCACCCGGGGCAGGGGCTCCCAGAAGCCCTGTGTCAGCAGAGGGATCCCCACGGCCAGGAAGGCGCCCAGCACCAGCTGGCCGGGTTCGATGCTGCGCACCATCAGCAGCCATACCACCAGCAAGACCAGCGAGAGGGTGGGGGTGGGCAGGTAGCGTCCCATTGCTCTCATGGCGCGTCTCCGGTGATGTTCTGGAACTGCACGATCTGCTGCCCAGGCGCGTCTCCCAGCAGCTGGCGAATCGGCTCCTGGGGATTGGCCAGCTGTTCGGCCGTCGCCTGGGTATAGGCGTTCACTGGCCCGCCGAAAATGACCAGCAGCGGAGCGCTGGCCAGTAGCCATGCCACGCCGGCCAATTGGGCCCGACTGATCCTGCCGGTGTCGACCGCTCCCTTGTAGCTGGCCCAGAAGAAGACCGAACCTGCCCGGGACATGGCGATCAGGGCACACAGCCCGGCCAGAAGCAGTAGCGGCCACAGCCAGAGTCGTGCGCTGCCTTCAGCGGCCTGCATCAGCAGCAGCTTGCCCAGCGCGCCAGCAAGCGGCGGTAGTCCGGCGACCGCAACGGCGGCCACCAGGAACAGGCCGCCAAGCAGGTGGGGCTGATGCAGGCGACGGGCACGAACCAGGCGGGTGCCCGCCTTGCCACGCTGCTGCCCGATCATTTCGGCGATCAGGAACAGGGCGCCGCAGATCAGGGTGGTATGCGGCAGGTAGTAGAGCAGGGCAGTGGTTGCCGCTGTCGTGCCCAGAGCCGCCCCGGCCAGCAGGGTGCCTACCGAGACGAGCACCAGGTAGGCGATCAGGGGGCGCATGTCGCGGGCGGCGAGCACGCCGATTGCCGCCAGTACGATGGTGGCCAGGCCCGACCACCACAGCCAGGCGGTAATGCCGCCTGCCGCGGGGCTGTCGACGAAGATCATCGTCTGCACGCGCAGGATGGCGTACAGCCCCACCTTGGTCATGATGGCGAACAGCGCCGCGACCGGGGCGGGTGCCGCCGAATAGGTGCGCGGCAGCCAGAAATAGAGCGGCAGCAGCGCCGCCTTGAGGCTGAAGACCACCACCAGCAGCAGGGCGCCGGCGGTGACCAGGGCCGCCTGGTCGCCGGACATGGCGGCAACACGGCGCGCCATGTCGGCCATGTTCAAGGTGCCAGTGGCGCCGTACAGCACACCCAGCGCAATGATGAACAGCGCCGAGCCGGCCACGTTGAGGATCACATAGTGGAGGCCGGCGCCCACCCGGGCCTTGCCGCCGCCATGCATCAACAGCGCGTAGGAGGCCAGCAGCAGGATCTCGAAGAAGACGAAGAGATTGAACAGGTCACCGGTGAGGAAGGCGCCGTTCAGGCCCACCAGCTGGAGCTGGAAGAGACCGTGAAAGTTGCTGCCCTTGGTGTCGTCACCGGCGCTGGCGAAGAGGATGCAGCCCAGGGCCAGCACGGCGGTGAGCGTCAGCATCAGGCCGAGAGCCGGTCGAGCATCAGTACGATGCCGAAGGGCGCCTGCCAATTGCCCAGGCTGTAGAAGGTCAATTCGCCACTGGCGGCACGGCTCAGCAGCAGCAAACTGACCACGACCAGGGCCGCGGTAAGCGACACGCTGATGCGGCGATGGGTGGTAAAGCTCGCCTTGCCCATCAGCAGGAGTGCCAGTGCTCCCATCATTGGCAGCAGGATGGGGAGAATGATGAGGTGCTGGTTCATCGGCGCACATCTCCCTCTTCACCCTGTTGACCATCCACATGGTCGCTGCCCAGCTCACTGCGGGCGCGAATGGCCAGGATCACCACGAAGGCGGTCATGGCGAAGCCGATGACGATGGCGGTCAGTACCAGGGCCTGGGGCAGGGGATCGGTGGGTGAGAGCGATTCGCCGATGACGGCTGCCGCATGGGTGTTGAGCCCTCCCGTGGAAAACAGGAAGAGGTTGACGGCGTAGCCGAGCAGGGCCAGGCCGACGATGACGGGGAAGGTGCGGCCCCGCAGCAGTAGATAGAGACCGCTGGCAGAGAGCACGCCGACCACCAGCGAGAAGAGGGCTTCCATCAGCGTTCCTCCAGCGTCGGGCGGTGCACGGTGGTGACCCGGCCCAGGTTGATAAGGATCATCAGGGTGGCGCCGACCACCGCCAGGTAGACCCCCAGATCGAAGAGCATGGCCGAGGCCAGTTCGATCTCGCCGATCAGCGGGATATGGAAATGGCCGAATGCCGAGGTCAGGAAGGGGTAGCCGAATAGCCAGCTGCCAAGCCCCGTGGCCACGGCAATGGCCAGGCCGGATACCGCCACCACCGGATAGGAGACCGGCAGGCGCTGCCGTGTCCAGTCATGCCCGCGGGCCATGTACTGCAGGATCAGGCCACGGAGGTGATCAGGCCGGCAATGAAACCACCGCCGGGCTGGTTGTGGCCGCGCAGGAAGATATAGACCGATACCAGCAGTGCCAGCGGCAGTAGTATCTGCGCCACTACCGCCAGGATCATCGGATAGCGGTGCTGCGACCAGCGGATGCCTTCCAGGTTGCCCGAGGGCATGAACAGTCGCATGCGGTTGAGCAGCTTGAAGGTGGCCAGGCCGGCCAGGGTCAGCACGGTGATCTCGCCCAGGGTATCGAAGCCGCGGAAATCCACCAGGATGACGTTGACCACGTTGGTTCCGCCGCCGCCAGGCAGGCTTTCACGCAGGAAGTAGTCGGCGATGGTCAGTGTCTCGCGGGTGAGCAGGGCATAGTTGAGCATTGCCACCACCACGCCCAGGGAGGCGGCAAGGATCAGGTCGCGCAGGATCCGTCTTCCCGAGACAAGCAGGGGAGGGCGCTGGGGCAGGAAGAACAGTGCCAGGATCATCAGGATCATCGAGGCGACTTCCACCGACAGCTGGGTCAGTGCCAGGTCCGGGGCGGAAAAACGCACGAAGGTCAGCGAGACGGCGAGACCCACCACCGAGAGCATGAGCAGTGAGACCAGCCGCCAGCGATGGCTCAGGCGCTGCCGATGGCGCCGAAGATCATCAGGCCGGCACCCAGGATCATCATGCCGTCCAGTGGCTGCAGGCCCAGCTCGCCGGTGAGGGACTCTAGCCGGGTCAGGCCGATTGCGGTCATGACCAGGGCGCAGAGAATCAGCAGGGCCTGGTAGCGCTGCAGCGAGCCGTTCTCCAGGCGAAGGGTCAGCCAAAGGGTAACCTTGATGGCGCGCTGTATGGCGGCCTCGAAGATGAGCCTGCGTCACGGGAGGGGAAGAGTGCCGCAATGCCGGCAAAGTAGCGCTGGTGGCGAAGTACCAGGATGCCGCCTGCCACCGCGGCAAGGCTCATCAGCAGGGGCGCGTTGATGCCATGCCACAGCGCCAGGGTGAATATCGGCGTCGTCTCGCCCTGGACCGCCAGGCTCGCTGCATTGACCAGGGGGGCGGCCAGCGTCATGGGGAACAGGCCCACCAGCAGGCTGACGGCGGCCAGGAACAGTCCCGGCGCCAGCATGCCGTGCGCCGGGTCGTGGGCCTTGATCGGCGGCTGGGACTTCTGCTCGCGGGTAAGCTTCGGCTCGGCGAAGAAGAGGCTATAGATCAGCCGCAGCGAATAGGCGACCGAGAGCATGGCGGCGACTACCACCAGCAGCGGGATGACCACGCTGAGTGCGCCGAGCAGGCTATTGATCAGGCTCTGTTCGAACAGCATCTCCTTGGAGAGGAAGCCGTTGAAGGGGGGAAAGCCGGCCATGGCGGATCCCGCGAGGATCGTCATGGTGCCGGTCAGCGGCATCATCGACCACAGGGCGCCCAGTCGATCGATATCCCGGGTGCCGGTCTCATGATCGATGATGCCGACCATCATGAACAGCGCCGCCTTGAAGGTGGCGTGGTTGAGAATGTGAAACACGGCGGCCACGATGGCCAGCGGACTGCCCAGCCCCAGCAGCAGGGTGATCAGGCCCAGGTGGCTGACCGTGGAGAATGCCAGGATGCCCTTCAGGTCGCGCTCGAGCAGGGCAAACCAGGCGGCATAGAGCATGGTGGCGAGGCCCACCAGGGATAGCGCAACGGCCCACAGCGCAGTGTCCCCCAGCGCCGGGTTTAGCCGCGCCATCAGGAAGACGCCGGCCTTGACCATGGTGGCCGAATGCAGGAAGGCCGATACCGGCGTCGGTGCCGCCATGGCATGGGGCAGCCAGAAGTGGAACGGGAACTGGGCCGACTTGGTGAAGGCGCCGAAGAGTACCAGCACCAGGATGAGCGGATAGTGGGCCGAGGCGCGTATCACGTCGCCAGCAGCCAGGACGTCACCCATGGCAAAGCTGCCGACGGCCTGGCCGATCAGCAGAATGCCGGCCAGCAGTGCCAGCCCCCCGGCGCCGGTGACGGTGAGCGCCATGCGTGCACCGCGTCGGGCGTCGCTGCGATGGCCCCAGAAGCCGATCAACAGGAACGAGGAGATACTGGTCAGCTCCCAGAACAGCCACAGGAGCAGCAGGTTGTCGGCCATGGCAATCCCCAGCATGGCCGTCATGAACAGCATCATGTAGGAGAGAAAGCGACCGTCGTCCTCGGCAGCACTCAGGTAATACCCGGCATACAGCAGGATCAGGCTACCGATACCCAGGATCAGCAAGGCGAACAGCAGCGTCAGGCCGTCGATTCGCAGCGCCAGGTCGAGTCCCAGCAGGGGCATCCAGGGTATCTGTAGGCTGACCACATCGCCGGCGATGACGGTCGGG
>NZ_AZQX01000348.1:0-59581 GCF_000568385.1 Halomonas sp. BC04 | reverse complement strand
GAGGTGCAGCAAGCGTCGATGCCCGCCTCACCAAACGGCCTCTTCCTTGTGCTCGCCGAAGACCACGGCCAGCACGGCGCCGGGGCGATCGGGATCGGCATCCGCCAGGCGCCGGGCCAGGCCCAGCAGGTCCTTGTCGTGGCTGGAGAGACGACCGCCGGACATGTCCGGCACCACCGCCACCAGGAAAGCCGGGGCCTCGATGAGCACGTTGCGTCGGCTATCCAGGGCCGCCTGGCGGGCGGCGCTTGTGGACGAGGCCGCGGCCTGGACGCCCTGCTGGGCRCCGCWGCGGTCGATGCGCTTGATGCCATTGGGGCCGATAAAGCCGATGGCGCGAGGGTTCTTGCGCACCACCCCGTTGGGCCCCAGCCATTCGCTGACGGCCTCACCGCCCCCGAGTGCGGCCAGCACGCTGGCATGCTCGGGATGCAGGCGGTTGCGGGCGATCCACTCGCGGCGTGGATCGCGACGGCGAATCTCGCTCATAAGATCACCTCCTCGGCCTTGTCAATGGGCCGGCGGGTGGCATCGACCGCCGACCTTTCCATAGGGGCTTTGGCCACCAGGCGTCGGCCACCAGCTCGGCGATGTCACGCACCTCGGCACTGGCGTCCACCACGCCCTCCAGCATGGCGGTACATTGGGGACAACCCACCGCCACCAGCTCGGCCTCGACCTCGTTGACGTCATTCATGCGCATATCGGGAATCCGCCGCTCGCCGGGAATGTCGGTGATCGGGGCTCCGCCGCCGCCGCCACAGCAGCGCGAGCGATAGCCCGAGCGCGCCATCTCGGCAACTTCAATGCCCAGCGCCTTGAGCACGTTGCGCGGTGCTTCGTACTCGCCGTTGTAGCGGCCCAGGTAGCAGGGATCGTGATAGGTGACCTTGCCGCCCTTCCAGGGTGCGAAGTGGAGGCGACCCGCCTCATGCAGCTCGGCGATGTAGGTACTGTGGTGACGCACCTCATACACTCCACCCAGCTCGCCGTACTCGTTGCCGAGCACGTGGAAGCTATGGGGGTCGCAGGTGACGATGCGTTGGAAGCGGTACTTGGCCAGGTTCGCAATATTGCGCCGGGCCAGCGACTGGAAGGTCGCCTCGTCGCCCAGCCGCCGCGCCACGTCGCCGCTGTCGCGCTCTTCAATGCCGAGCACGGCGAAGTCGACGTCGGCCGCACGCAGCACCTTGACCAGGGCCCTGAGCGTTCTCTGGTTGCGCATATCGAAGGCACCGTCGCCCAGCCACAGCAGCACCTCGGCCTGCTTGACGTCGGCCATCACCGGCAGGTTGAGATCCGCTGCCCAGTGAAGCCGCGAGCCGGGATCGAAGCCGCCGGGGTTGTCGGTGGCGATCAGGTTGTCGAGCACCTCGGCACCCTTGTTGGGGGTATTGCCACGCTCCAGTGTCAGGAAGCGACGCATGTCGACGATGGCATCGACATGCTCGATCATCATCGGGCACTCCTCGACGCAGGCGCGGCAGGTGGTACATGACCAAAGCGTTTCGGCATCAACCAGCGCCTTGCCGCCCTTCATCGAATCAGGGCCACGATGGGCCCATGGGGAGAGCTAAAGCGCTCACCCACCGGCTTGCCCCCAAGCCCTTGTGGAGGGTGGGCGGAACCGGCATAGCTGCATCGCTGCCGCCGGCCATGCCCACTACCATGTCCTGGATCAGCTTCTTGGGATTGAGCGGCTGACCGGCGGCGAACGCCGGGCAGACCGCCTCGCAACGCCCGCACTGCACGCAGGCATCGAAGCCGAGCAGCTGGTTCCAGGTGAAATCGCTGGGTGTCTCGACGCCGAGCGGAGCCTTGGCGTTGTCCAGGTCCAGCGCCTTGAGACCGGTGGAACGGTTGCCCTCACCGAAGCGCTCGGCGCGGCGATGGAAGGCCAGGTGCAGGGTACCGGCGAAGGCGTGCTTCATGGGCCCGCCCCAGGTCATGCCGAAGAACATCTCGCCCAGGCCCCAGGCCAACACTGCGACCAGCACCAGCACCAGCGCCAGGATCCAGCTGCCCATCCCTTGAGAAAGTCCGGCAGGCAAGATGCCTACCGTCGGTAGGGTGATCAGGAAGACGCTCAACGAAAACGCCATCAGGCTCTTCGGCAGCCGCATCCACGGCCCCCTGGAAAGCCGCGCCGGTGGGTTGCGCCGCCGGCGGGCGACGAACAGGCTACCGACGAACATGGTGACACTGGCGGCCAGCAGCAGCCCACCCAGTACCGGGTTGGCGAGCCCCAGGCCATGCACCAGGATCATCAGCACGGCAGCGGCGACGAAACCGCCGGCGGTGGCCACGTGGGTGTTGGACATCACCTTGTCGCGCGCCACCACGTGGTGCAGGTCCACCAGGTAGCGCCGCGGCATGGCGGCGAGCCCGCGCAGCAGGTCAACCTGGGCGGGCCGCCCCTGGCGCCACAGGCGGATGCGCCGCAAGGCGCCAATGGCCGCCAGCGCCAGGGTGGAGAAGATCAGTATCGGCAGGAGGGTGTCGAGCATGGTGCTCACCTCATCTCAGGAGCCAGTGGCTTTGGCATCAGGCTTTAGCAACGGGCTTTGGCGACGGGCTATACCGGGGGCAGGCCTTCGCGAGGGCGCTGTGAACCCTTACCTGGGCGCTACATTTGCCATCCATGGCAAATGACCCTCGCTGCGGCCTGCCCCCGGCGCCCCTCAGTCGTTGACGGCTTTCGCCCAACTCAGAAGTCCTTGCAGATCCGCAGGGCATCGTAGATCGCCGCATGAGTATTACGCGGCGCCGTACAGTCCCCCAGGCGGAACAGCAGGAAGCCGTCGCCCTGCTCACCTCTCTCCTCCACCAGGCAGGGCTGCGCCTTGGCGGCATAGAGCGCCTCCAGATCCACTTGGCCGTTGTTACGGGACTGCCCCTTGAGCGCGTAGTAGAGCGCCTCGTCGGGACGCACACCGTTCTCCACCACCACCTGGTCGACAACCCGCTCCTCCTGGACGCCGGTGTACTCGTTCTCGAGCACCGCCACCAGGCCGCTGCCCTCCCGGTAGACCTTGTGCAGCATCAGGTCGGAGGTCATGATCACCTCCTTCTCGTAGAGGCTGCGGTAGTAGGTGGGGAAGGTGGTACCGCCCACCGCCGCGCCGGGCTTGATGTCGTCGGTGACGATCTCCACCCTGGCACCCTTGTCGGCCAGAAAATCCGCCGCCGAGACGCCGGAAAATTCGCAGATGGCGTCATACACCAGCACGTTCTTGCCCGGGGCCACCTTGCCCGAGAGGATGTCCCAGGTGCTGACCACCAGGCTCTCCTCGGGATTCTCCGAATAACCCCACTCCGGATACTGGCTCAGGAAAGGCTGGCCGCCGGTGGCCAGCACCACGATGTCCGGACGCAGGTCCTCGATGGTGGCCACGTCGGCACGGGTACCCAGGCGCAGGTCGACCTTGAGGCGCGCCAGCTCCAGCTGATACCAGCGGGTGATGCCGGCGATCTGGTCGCGCTGCGGAGCCTGGGCGGCAATGGTGATCTGCCCCCCCAAGCTCCCTGCGGCCTCGAAGAGAGTGACGTCGTGACCACGCTCGGCTGCCACCTTGGCCGCCTCCATGCCGCCGGGACCGCCGCCGACCACGACGACCTTGCGCTTGGGGCCTTCGCTCTTCTCGATGATATGCGGCAGGCCCATGTACTCCCGCGACGTCGCGGCATTCTGTATGCATAGTACGTCCAGGCCCTGGTACTGGCGGTCGATGCAGTAATTGGCGCCGACACACTGCTTGATCTGGTCGATCTGGCCCATCTTGATCTTGGCGATCAAGTGAGGATCGGCGATATGCGCTCGGGTCATGCCCACCAGATCGACGTAGCCTCCTTCGAGAATGCGCTGGGCCTGATTGGGGTCCTTGATGTTCTGGGCATGGATCACCGGCACGCTCACCACTTCCTTGATGCCCGCCGCCAGGTGCAGGAAGGGCTCCGGCGGGTAGGACATGTTGGGAATCACGTTGGCCAGGGTGTTATGAGTGTCGCAACCGGAGCCGATCACGCCGAAGAAGTCGACCTGGCCGGTGGCATCGTAATAGGCGGCGATCTGCTTCATGTCCTCATGATTCAGGCCGTCGGGATGGAACTCGTCGCCGCAGATGCGCATGCCGACAACGAAGTCGTCGCCCACCTCGGCGCGCACCGCCTTGAGCACTTCCATGCCGAAGCGCATACGGTTCTCGAAGCTGCCGCCCCACTGGTCTTCGCGCTTGTTGACACGCGGGCTCCAGAACTGGTCAATCAGGTGCTGGTGCACGGCGGAGAGCTCGACGCCGTCGAGACCGCCCTCCTTGGCCCGGCGCGCGGCCTGGGCGAAGTCGCCGACGATCCGCCAGATCTCCTCCTCCTCAATGGTCTTGCAGGTGGAGCGGTGCACCGGCTCGCGAATGCCCGAAGGCGACACCAGGGTCGACCAGTCGAAGCCGTCCCAGCGCGAGCGGCGGCCCATATGGGTGATCTGGATCATGATCTTGCCACCATGCTTGTGCACGGCATCGGCCAGATTCTGAAAGTGTGGAATGATGCGATCGGTGGCAAGGTTCACTGAACTCCACCAGCCTGGGGGCTGTCGATGGAGACCACCGAGGAGCCGCCGCAGATGGAAAGACCGCAGCCGCCCTTGGCCTTCTCCTCGTAATACCGAACATAGCGCTCGGTGGTCATGCCGCCGTCGGTGGCGTGCACCTCGGCGTGGGCGGTGCTCACCACGCGGTTACGGATGGTCAACTTGCCGATCTGAATCGGCTCGAAGAGTGCTTCGAATGCCATGAATATCTCTCCTCGTCCCGGAATTAGTGAGCGGCGCCGGTCAACGGCTTGACTTCGAAATAACCCACGTCGCAGCCTTCCTCGGCCCCGCTCTGGGTCTGCTCCGCGACGGTGCGCAGATTGCTGCCCCGGGCGGCGAGGATCTGGTCCATGGCGCCGGCGAACCAGCCGGTGAACATGTACTCCACCTTGCGACCCACCTTGCCCAACTGGTAGACGAAGGCGCTGTGCTCCAGGCGCACCCGGCAGGTGCCGGCATCGAGGTCGATGGCATCAATGATGAAATGACCCCAGCCGCGCTGGGAGAGCCGCGTCATATAGTGCTCAAACACCGCCTCACCCTGGAGACGGTGCAATTCGGCCTCCTTCTCGCACCAGTGCCAGGCGCTCTTGTAGCCGGCGTGATAGAGGATCTCGGCGTACTTCTCGGCGCCCAGCGCTTCCTCCACCGCCACATGGTTGTTGATGAAGAAGTGGCGCGGCACATAGAGCATGGGCAGCGCGTCGGTGGTCCACACGCCGGTCTCGGCATCCACCTCGATGGGCAGCTCGGGGGCCAGTTTGGTCACGGTTGAATTCCTTGAAGCTTGATGATTGTTATGAAGTTGCTAAGCAGCCGTTCTGCAAGGAAAGCGGCGCCGGGGATAGGTCGTAGAGGGGGTCTTTTGCCATGGATGGCAAAAGTAGCGTCCAGGGAAGGATTCACAGCGCCCCCTCGTAGGCCTATCGTCGGGAAAGCCGCGTGTAAGGACCTAAGCGTAAGTCCTGCCACGACGGCGTTCCCTCAGGCGCCCCAGACGTCCTTCAGGACCCGCACCCAGTTCTCGCCCATGATCTTGCGCACCTGGGTCTCACTCATTCCGCGCTTCAACAGCGCCTCGGTCAGGTTGGGGAACTCGCCGATGGTGCGGATACCCTCGGGGTTGATGATCTCGCCGAAGCGGGTCAGGCGGCGGGCGTAGCCCTTGTCGTGGGTCAGCCACTCGAAGAAGTCCGATCCGTGGCCCTGGGTGAAATCGGTGCCGATGCCGATGGCATCCTCGCCGACGATGTTCATCACGTACTCGATCGCCTCGACATAATCGTCGATGGTGGCGTCGACACCGGCACGCAGGAAGGGGGTGAACATGGTCACACCGACGAAGCCGCCGTGCTCGGCGATGAAGCGCAGCTCCTCGTCGGACTTGTTGCGCGGGTGATCCTTGAGGCCCGAGGGGAGGCAGTGGGAGTAGCAGACCGGCTTCTGCGACTCGAGGATCACCTCTTCGGAGGTCTTGGAGCCGACGTGGGAGAGGTCGCACATGATGCCGACCCGATTCATCTCGGCGACGATCTCGCGCCCGAAGCCCGAGAGCCCGCCATCACGCTCGTAGCATCCGGTGCCCACCAGATTCTGAGTGTTGTAGCACATCTGCACGATGCCCACGCCGAGCTGCTTGAAGACCTCCACGTAGCCGAGCTGGTCCTCGAAGGCGTTGGCGTTCTGGAAGCCGAAGAGGATGCCGGTCTTGCCCTCCTCCTTGGCCCGGGTGATGTCGGCGGCGGTGCGCACCGGACGTACCAGGTCGCTGCACTCGGCCATCAGCTGGTTGGACTTGACGATATTATCGACGGTGGCCTGGAACCCCTCCCACACCGAAACGGTGCAGTTGGCCGCCGTGAGGCCACCGCGGCGCATGTCCTCGAACAGCTCGCGATTCCATTTGGCGATGATGAGGCCATCGATGACGATGGCGTCCTGGTGCAGTTCGTGGGGGGTCATGGCCGGTTCTCCGTGTTGTCGTTGCCTGCCGGCAGCATAGCGCCGGCAGGTTCCCTACACGGAGGCTGGAAGCGACGGAGAGGATTCCAATTGCGTCACATCTGTCGCGAAAGCGAGACCAGGCTATTTTTTGATCGCCACTCTCGATTGGTTGACCGCCACACTGGCATAGGTCGGCTCCCCACGGGCCTGGTCGAGGGCGACCATGGCGCTGGAAACCGGCTCAACGGAGACCGGCTCGAAAGCGGCACCGCTGAATAGCGTGTCCACCTGCTTCTCCTCGATGCGCGCCATGGGCTGGAGATTCCCGATACGCTCATCCCTGGGAGGAAAGCCGAAGAACTCGCGGTAACACTTCGAAAAGTGGGGCGTCGAGACAAAACCGCAGGCCGAGGCTACCTCGATGATCGACATTGAGGTCTGCTTCAACAGTTGCCGCGCGCGGGTCAACCGAAGCTTGAGGTAATAACGGGATGGAGAGCAGTGAAGATTCTTCTGGAACAGTCGTTCGAGCTGGCGCCGGGAGATACCGACATAGTGGGCCAGTTCGTCGAGGCCGATGGGCTCTTCCAGATTGACCTCCATCAGCGCCACGATCTCGAGCAGCTTGGGCTGTGTGGTGCCCAGCACGTGGCGCAGGGGAATGCGCTGCTGGTCCTGCTCGTTGCGCACGCGCTCGCAGATGAACATCTCGGAAATACCCGCCGCCAACTCTCGGCCATGATCCTTCGCGATCAGGTTGAGCATCATGTCCAGCGGCGCAGTGCCTCCGGAGGAGGTCGCTCTATCGCGATCGATGCAGAACAGCCGCGTGGTGAGTTCGACCCGGGGAAAGGCCTCTCGCATCGCCGCCATGCATTCCCAATGGGTACTGACGTCGTAGCCGTCGAGCAGGCCGGCCTTGGCCAGGGCCCAGCTACCGGTACAGATCGCCCCCAGCCGGCGCGAGAGTCTCGCCTGGCCCTGGAGCCAGGCCACGTGCTCGCGCTGCACGCTGCGATGCGGCCCCACGCCACCACATACCACCACCATATCGAGTCCCAACGGTGTTCGCAGGGAGACGTCCGGCGTGACCTTGAGTCCATCGCTGGCGCTGACCGGCTCACCATCGGCGGTGAGGGTGTACCAGCGGTAGAGTTCATGGCCGGCGAGCTGATTGGCCATGCGCAAAGGCTCGATGGCAGAAGCCAGCGAGATCAGGGTGAAGTTGTCCAGCAGGAGAAATCCGATCGTCTGGGTCTTGATCCTTCGCCCCGGGTCTGCGGGCTCCTGAATCCCTCAGGATCCTTCCGTGATGAGCTTGTCATGGTCTCTCTCCCGCGGTACTGGTTCGATCGGCTCTTACCACACCACTGCCCGATTGGTGTTAGAAGTACAGAGCCGATATGCGACACCCTGTCGCATATCGGCATGTCTTATACACATTATCCAATCCTGAGACGCGCCGCTTATCGTATTTTTCTCTATCGGGCTCCGTTCTCATTGAGTGACACAATCGCGACGACCAGAGCCCTCTCTGCCGCAGGCAATGTCGACACGGGTTATGATATTCCCAATATTCTGCCATGGAGCCCTCATGCCCTCCGCACTACCCCTGCCCCTTTCGACTCCCAGCCGCAACCTGGTACGCCTGACCATCGTGCGGGGCATCACCTGGACCGGCTTCCTGGCCGCGGTGATCATCGGCGTGGAGCTGCTTCATTTCGACCTGCAGGTGGTCGCCGTCATCGGGGTGATCGTCGCCATGGGGCTGATCAATCTCTTCACCTGGTGGCGGCTCGGCCGCCAATGGGCCGTCAGTCATACCGAGTACGTGCTTCACCTGCTGGCCGACGTACTGGGCCTGACCCTGCTGTTCTACCTCACCGGCGGCTCCACCAACCCCTTCATCAATTACTACCTGATACCGGTGACCATCGCCGCCGCCACGCTGCCCTGGCGCTACGCCTGGATCATCGCCTCGGCGGCCATGGCATCCTATACGATGCTGATGTTCGACTATCATCCCGTGCCGCAGTTGACCCACCACTACGATGATGAGGCCATCGATCTCCATGTGCTGGGGATGTGGCTCAATTTCGCCCTTTCGGCAGGCCTGGTGACCTTCTTCATCTACAAGATGGCCCATGCGTTGCGCAGCCGTGAGCAGGCCCTGTCACGCACCCGGGAGGCGGCCCTGCGCAATGAACAGGTCGTGGCGGTCGCCACCCAGGCCGCGGGAACCGCTCATGAGTTGGGAACGCCGCTCTCGACCATGGCCGTGCTCTTGAGCGAGATGCGCGAGGAAGTGCGTGGAGACAGTGGGCTCGAAAAGGATGTCGACCTGTTGCGTCAACAGGTGGACGTCTGCAAGGAACGCCTGCGTCAACTGGTACAGAGTGCAGACCGCGGCCGCATGGCAAAGCCGGAGGTGCGCGATGCCCGCGAATGGCTCGCCAGCGTGGTGCAGCGCTGGCTGGTCCTGCGACCCGATGTCAGTCATCGGCTGGATATCGGTAGCCAGGACAGCACCCCCTGGCTCAAGGTGGATGCCACCCTGGATCAGGCCATCACCAACCTGCTGAACAATGCCGCGGATGCTAATCCGGACAACATCAGCATCCGCCTCGATTGGACAGCCGAGGAAGTGGTGATCGATATCCGTGATCATGGCCCCGGGGTCGCCCTGGAGATCGCCGACCAGCTCGGTGAGACCTTCGTGTCGACCAAGAGCAAGGGACTGGGAATCGGCCTCTTTCTCACCCACGCCACCATCAACCGATTCGGCGGCGGCGTAAGCCTGTATAATCATCCCGATGGGGGAACGCTGACCGAAGTGACCCTGCCGCCAAGCGAGCTCTGAACCGGGCGGCATCCCTTCCGAATGACGCGACGAGGTTGCCATGCAAGATGCCGACACACGCCTGCTGATCATCGATGACGACGAAATGTTCTGCCATGTCCTGTCGCGTGCCATGACCCGGCGCGGTTTCGAGGTCCTCGTGGCACACGATGCCGAACAGGCGATGGCCCTGGCGCGGCGCCATCGCCCCGACTTCGCCACGCTGGACCTCAAGCTGGAACAGAGTTCCGGCCTGAAACTGCTGCCGGAGCTCCTCGACGTCCTGCCCACCTGTCGCGTCGTTGTGCTCACTGGCTACTCCAGCATTGCCACCGCCGTTGAAGCGATCAAGCTCGGCGCCGTCAATTACCTCTGCAAACCGGCGGATGCCGAGGAGATCCTCATCGCCCTGGGCCGCGAACAGGGCGACCCGAACGCCGAAGTGGCCGTCTCCCCACCCTCCATCAATCGCATCGCCTGGGAGCACATCCAGAAAGTGCTGCAGGAGCATGACGGCAACATCTCCGCCACAGCCAGGGCACTGGGCATGCACCGCCGAACACTGCAGCGCAAGCTGCAGAAACGGCCAGTTCGGCGATGATGTTGCTTCCACATTGACGCTACCCTCACCCCGCGTCGGGGCTCATCACCTTGTCCATCATCCGCTGGGCCAGCCGACTCGCCTCCTGCAGCGAATCGAGGTCCGATAGATCGTCGATGAGCTCGCAGCGCCACAGCCATAGCGACGGGTTGGGTCGCTCCGCTACGAAGGGGTAGCGCCCCGAGGGCAGGGCGAAACGACGACGGCTTCCCGGCTCCGGTGGGAGCGCGTCTTTCTCGGCCGGAACCAGCACCAGCGAAAGCGACACCGGGGTGACCAGGGCACCGACCAGATAGATCGCTTCCTCCCCTTCCGCCTGATCCTCAGGCAACACCTGAAAGCACAGGCATCCACGCTCAACCGTGGGTTGTAATGGGCCATCTCCTTCAACCCGCGCCCCTGCTGCTGCTGCCAGGCTGCCGCCAGATTCCGGAGACGTTCATATTGGTCTGGTGTCAGGGCCTGCATTGGCACTCCTTCTGGACAAGTGGTTAGGAGCCTGTCGGATTTGACAGATCATCGCGAGAGATTTGAATAGCGAAACAAGTTTCACGATCTGATGAGGCGAATAGCCCGCAATTTAACGATTCGGATCCCAGGGTCGTTCGGTTCGGCAAGGAATCGCAACGACTGCTATTCTGGCAGCTCCACCTGCGACGAGGAATGCCCATGCTTCCCCAAGATCGCCTCGAGCTGGCCATATCGATTGCAACCGAAGCCGGTGAACGCATCATCGCCGCGCGCCAGGGCCAGGCGTTCAGTCAACGCTACAAGCAGGGCCAGGAACTGGTCACCGATGTCGACCTTGAGATCGACAGGCTGATCAGCGAGCGGCTGGAGACAGCACTGCCGGGCGAGTCACGCCTGAGTGAGGAGCTGGCGCCGGATCGAGGGGTGATGGCAACGGCCGAGGCACTGTGGGTCGTGGACCCCATCGATGGCACGGTCAACTTCGCCCACGGCCTTCACCATGTCGGCGTCTCCATCGCCTGGGTCAGCGAGGGCAGGACCCGCCTCGGCGTGGTCCACGCCCCGTTCCTGGGTGAAACCTACACCGCCCTGTATGGCCAGGGCGCCTGGTGCAACGGCAAGCCCATCCATGCCAGTCGCCGCTCCAACCTGGAGCACTGCCTGGTTGGCACCGGCTTTCCCTACCGGCGCGATAGCCGCCCTCCCCTGATGCGGCGACTGATGGCGATACTTCAGCACTGCCAGGACGTACGGCGCAACGGTTCGGCGGCACTGGACCTCTGTGATGTCGCCTGCGGCCGGCTTGATGCTTACTACGAAAGCGTCTCACCCTGGGACTTCGCCGCCGGCCTGTTGATCGCGCGAGAAGCCGGCGCCCGGGGAGGCCATCTCTATCCTTGCCCGGAGGCATTCCCGAGGACCTGTATGGCGAAAACCTGCTGGTCAGCGCACCGGAGATCCACGCCGAACTCGCCGACCTGCTGCGTGCTGCCGATGACAATGAACTGATGCCTTACTGAGGCTTTCCGACGCCCAGCAACACCATTGGCAAAAGGCTAGTTGATTACGCATAAGACTCAGCAGGCGCCTGGCGGAGGCCGCTGCGTCGGTGATGGCCGCGAATGTTGGCAACACCGCCGGGAGGCTTGCGCCTCCAGTCGTGATCTAAAGATTCCACCTACAGCGGCGTGGCAACGTCGGTGGAGAAAGCAGCTGTAGGAGCGCTCGGTTCGGCGCCCCGACTCCGCATCGCGACTGGCGCCGTCAGGCGCCTTGGCGGAGGCCGCAACGCCAGTGGTCGTCGCAGACATCGGCAACAACGATAGCCCTGGGTAATATCCAGGCTAGCGGCTCGCTATTGGCGCCCGTACAAGCGATC
Source organism: Halomonas sp. BC04 (assembly GCF_000568385.1). Taxonomy (NCBI): domain Bacteria; kingdom Pseudomonadati; phylum Pseudomonadota; class Gammaproteobacteria; order Oceanospirillales; family Halomonadaceae; genus Halomonas; species Halomonas sp. BC04. The sequence continues at coordinate 47,757 of NZ_AZQX01000348.1, read as the reverse complement.
GGTCACAATGTCGCCAACCAATTAAAGGAGTGCTTCTATGTTCGTGGTTATTTTCGGCCGTCCCGGCTGCCCCTTCTGTGTCCGTGCCCAGGCGCTTGCCGAGCGGCTGGAAGCGTCCGGCGCCATCGAAGGCCACCGCTACGTCGATATCCTGGTGGAAGGTATCAGCAAGGCCGACATGGAGAAGACCATCGGCAAGCCTGTCACGACCGTGCCGCAGATATTCGTCGACCAGTCCCACGTGGGCGGTTTCACGGAGTTCGACCAGTACGTGCGTGAACACGACCTTCTGGCCCAGACCAGTGCTGGCTAATGGCCAACCCTCGGGGAGCACCCCGCCCTGCTCCCCGTAGCGTCATTATTCCGTTGACCGTTCTTCTCCGTTGAAAGCCGATTGCCGCCAGCACCTATACTGACGCCAAGCGTCCTGCCTACAGGCGCATCAGGAGACAAGGAACGGCAACGATGCAGCGGGAAGAGTTCTTGCAACAACTGTGGCTCGACTACATCCACCAGAATACGGATGTGGGCGCCCTGCGCCTGTGGCCCATCGATACTCCGGCCGAATACCTGGCGATACTGACGCTGAATCAGTCGCCCTTTGCGGCTGTCGACCTCTTGCCCACCCTGGGACATCTCGGCTTTCGTTCCACCCAACGCTATGCCATGGCCGATCGTGGCCTGCTTGTGACCCTGCTGGCTCCGCCCGATGACGGCCCATGGCTGATACTGGCCGAACTGCAGATGGGAACCCTCTCGCGTGAGCCAAGGGCCCGACTCGCCGAACTGGTGGCCAATACCCATCCGCAGGATGCCCGTGGACAGAACCTGTTGACGCGAGGTCGTCCCTGGGCGATGCCCGACTGGCCCAGCTATCGAATGCTCTGCGATGCCCATCCGCTGGCCGGCTGGCTATCGGTCATGGGGCCGAGCATGCACCATGCCGGCTTCGACTGCGAGCACATCGGGCAGGGTATAGACAGCCTCGACAAAGCCCTCGAGGAGAGCGGGCTCAAGGGTAGCGAGGGTCGCCAACATGGACTCTTTCCGATCTCGCCACTGCTGAATTACCGCTTCTATCCCACCTGTTCGCGTCGTATCGCCTTCGCCGACGGCGATGAGCACCGCATCCCCCTGGGTGGCCTGGCCTGATGCAGAAGCGACTCAGCAGCGACCATGAACGTGCCGTCGAGCTGCTGCTACCCCACCACACCCGCTGCGAGATCTCCTGAAGGAGACGGTTATCCACAAAATTTGTGGATAACACTGTGAAAGAGCCCGTTGTAAGTCCGGCTTGGCCAGGAAACAACAGGGTTGAAACAGGCTGGTCATAAATTCATCAGGCCTTCGCAGCGATGCCGGAAGCGATGCACAAGACCGCAACGCATAAACCGATGAAGCCCGGACCAGCAGGCCCGGGCTTCATTGAAGTCAGCGGTTAACGAGGGTCACTCGTCAAACGTCATTTCCGGCACATGCTCGGGCACCACCAGCTTGCCCGCTGTCTTCTCGACGATCTCCTCCACGCTGACGCCCGGCGCTCGCTCCTTGAGGATGAAGGCACCGTTCTCGATCTCCATATAGGCCAGATCGGTCAGTACTCGGTTGATACAGCCCGCCCCGGTCAAGGGCAGGGTGCACTTCTCAAGCAGCTTCGACTCACCGTGCTTGGACGCATGGGTCATGGTGCAGATGATGTTCTCGGCACCGGCCACCAAGTCCATGGCACCACCCATGCCCTTGATCAGCTTGCCGGGCACCATCCAGGAGGCGATATTGCCCTCCTGGTCGACCTCGAATGCGCCGAGGACGGTCAGGTCCACATGGCCGCCGCGGATCATCGCAAAGGATTCCGCGGAGGAGAAGATCGCGGCCCCGGGGCGCGCCGTCACGGTCTGCTTGCCGGCATTGATCATGTCCGGGTCAACCTCTTCCTCGGTGGGGAAGCGGCCCATTCCCAGCAGCCCATTCTCGGACTGGAGCATGACATCGATACCATCGGGAATGTAATTGGCCACCAGCGTGGGAATGCCGATGCCCAGGTTGACGTAAAAGCCGTCCTGGAGTTCACGCGCCACGCGCTGTGCCATCTGTTCGCGAGTCAGTGCCATCTTCTTGCCTCTTGTCGTTGTGAGCCATGCCGGCCTGGCCGAAAGGCTCGAATCGAATCCATGGAAAGTCGCGGTTCAGTCGCGAACGGTGCGCTTCTCGATGCGCTTCTCGAAAGAGCCCTGGATGATCCGGTCGACATAGATCCCGGGGGTATGGATCTGGCTGGGCTCCAGCTCACCCGGCTCGACGATCTCTTCCACTTCGACCACGGTGATCTTGCCGGCGGTGGCGGCCATGGGATTGAAATTCTGCGCCGTGTGGCGATAGACCACATTGCCGTAGCGATCGGCCTTCCACCCCTTGACGATGGCGAAGTCACCGATGATGCCCTCCTCGAGGATATAGTGGCGCCCGTTGAACTCGCGCACCTCCTTGCCCTCGCCAATGGGCGTGCCGTAGCCGGTTGCGGTATAGAAGGCGGGAATACCCGCACCACCGGCCCGCATGCGCTCGGCCAGGGTACCCTGGGGTGTCAGTACGACCTCGATTTCGTTATTGAGCATCTGCTGCTCGAACAGGGCATTCTCACCGACATAAGAGGCATAGATCTTGCTGATCTGGCGATCCTCCAGCAGCAGCCCGAGGCCGAAACCATCAACGCCGCAATTGTTGGAGACCACGGTCAGGTCCTTGACGCCTCGGCGCTTGATCTCGGCAATCAGGTTCTCCGGAATACCGCAAAGACCGAACCCCCCGGCGAGCACGGTCATGCCGCTTTCGATGCCTTGCATTGCCTCTTCGTAGGAATATACGCGCTTGTCGAATCCGGCCATCGCGAAGCCTCGTCTTGTTGTGGGATGAAAGGGTGACAGTACCTGATCAGTGTTGACCCGACGAATATATTTGTTAAGTTTGTTTTTTTTATCAATTAATCCGGAATACAAATAAATCAGCCATGGCCATGACCATCAAGCAGCTCCGCGCCTTCCAGGCCGTCGCCCAGACCCTGAGCTTCACCCAGGCCTGCGAGCGCCTCCATCTGTCGCAGCCGGCGTTGAGCCTGGCCATCAAGGGACTCGAGGAGACGCTGGGCGGAGCCCTGCTGATCCGCAGCACTCGCAGCGTACGCCTGACACCCGAAGGAGAGACGTTGCTGCCCATGGCCAAACGCCTGCTCACCGACTGGGACAATGCCGAGGACCTGCTCCGACAGCGATTCACGCTGCAGCTCGGCCGCGTGGCGGTTGCCGCCATGCCCTCGATCGCCTGCAATCGACTGCCACGGGCACTACGCGTCTTCCGCGAGCAATTCCCGAAGGTCAACGTGACCGTCCATGACGTTATCAACGAACAGGTCATCGACATGGTTCGCCAGCAGCAGGTCGAGCTTGGCGTCGCTTTCGAACCCGAAACCAGCGAGGGGGTGGATTTCCTGCCACTCTTCGACGACACCTTCGTCGCCGTCGTGGCACCTGAATCCCCGCTGGCCAATGCCGGGGCGATCGACTGGAATGCCCTGCTCGACCACGACTTCATCACCCTGCAACGTCCCTCAATGGTACGCATCCTGATGGAGCAGGCCCTGGCACTGCGCGGCACCGAGCTTCCCGTGGCCTTCGAAAGCCACCAGTTGGCAACTGTGGGTCGAATGGTCGCCAGCGGCCTGGGGGTCAGCGCCGTGCCCGCCCTCTGCCGGGAACAGATGCATGAGCTGGGGGCTCGCTGCCTTCCGCTGCACGACCCACAGATACGGCGCACGGTCGGGGTGGTCATCGGTGCCGGCCAGGAGCTCTCCACTGCCGCCCGAGCCCTATACGACGTGCTTCGTAACACCCTTCAGCAAACCGACCCGTAACGACAGGTAGCGCTGGGCAGCCCACCCTTGATCCATTAGCATGAGCGGCTCTCATGAAAGCGATCGAAGGAGTGAGGCATGTCGACCCTGAAGGGGATCGTCAGCGTGCTGCTGCTTATCCTCAGCACCCTGTTCTGGGGGGTTCCTCTGGTGCTGCTGACCGCCCTCAAGCTGATCACGCCCGGGCGCCCGTTGCGCCGGCTCATCCTGCGCGGGCTCAATGGCGTGGCACTCAACTGGATCGGGTTCAACCTGTGGTGGATGCGCCATTGGCTGAAGCCCCAGGTGAGCATGGACCTGCCGGATGGACTGGCCCGGGACCAGTGGTGGCTGGTGCTGTCGAACCATCGCAGCTGGACCGACATCTTCATGCTGTTGATGGGGCTGCATCGCCGCATTCCCATGCCTCGCTTCTTCCTCAAGCAGCAGTTGATATGGGTTCCCATCGTGGGACTCGCCTGGTGGGCGCTGGAATACCCGTTCATGCGCCGCTATACGAAGCAGCAACTGGCCCGCAAGCCTCAGCTCGCCCGTATCGATCGCGAGGCGACGGAGCGGATGTGCGAGCGGGCCCGCGAAATGCCGATCGCCATCTTCAATTTCGTTGAAGGCACGCGTTTTACCCCAGTCAAACGAGACCTGCAGAATAGTCCCTTTCGGCATCTGCTGAGGCCCAAGGCCGGCGGCATCGCCCAGGTCCTCAACCTGCTCGGCGACCGACTCAGCGGCATACTTGACTTCACCCTGCGCTACGAGAACCCCAAGCCGACCTTCTGGGGCTTCCTGTGCGGCCAAGAGGGGCCGATCTGGGTCGAGGCACGCCGCATTGACGTGCCCACCTGGATGCTGGAAGGCAGCTATTACGACGACCCGCACTACAAGGAGCGCTTCCACTCATGGCTCAACGCCCTGTGGCAGGAAAAGGACGAGGCGCTCGACTCGCGCTGACAATCGCCATGCTGCTGTTGCTCGCCGGCTGTGCCAGCAGTGGCGGTGGCGGTGGCGGTGAGGTACAGCGCAGTGGCGACCCCGGCATCGCCGGTAGCTGGATTACCGTGCAGCAGGGCGACACCCTGGGCAGCATCGCGGCCCGGGCGGATGTGCCATTGGCGCGACTGCAGCGCTTCAACCCGGACGCCAACCCCAATAGGCTGGCGGTAGGCCAGCGGCTGCTGGTGCCGACGCAACAGGAGCGCGCGCCATCCGGCGGCCCCTATCGCTATCAGATACGCCCCGGTGACACCTACTCCGGTATCGCCCGACGCTTCTCCACTACGACGGGTCGCATTCAATCGGCCAATCCGGGCGTCGAACCCACCCGGCTAAGGGTAGGCCAGGTGATTCAGGTGCCCTTGCAGGGAACGGCTGCCCGGGCAGCGCCTGCCACGGCAAGCCGAGCGCAGAGTGGCGCAGCCTCCAGTGGTGGCAGCAGTACGCCGCGTGCCACGCCGCCTGCGCCCGATACCAGCTCGCTACCCGGCTCTGCACGCAACTGGCCCTGGCCGCTGGATGACTACCGGATCGTGCGCGCCTTTGGCAGCGACAGCCGCGGCACGCTGCAACCGATGCTGCTGGCCACCAGCCGTGGGGCCAAGGCCAAGGCCGTGGCCGATGGTGATGTGCGTTTCGCCGGCAGCATGCGCCAGCTGGGCCGGGTCGTGATCGTGCATCATGCCGACAACCTGCAAAGCGTCTATGCCCTGTGCGACTCGATCCTGGTCGATGATGGCGCACGAGTCACCCGTGGCACACCGTTGTGCGAGGTCGGTTACAGCAACACCACCGAGAGACATGACCTGCTCTTCGATCTGCGTCTGGGTGGCAAGCCGATAGATCCGCGGCGGGTGCTACGCTGAGGCCATGTTGACTGCTCCCCGCCCTGAAAGGACGGGGATTCCCAATTCACCGAGAACCGGACACGGAGACTGGCTCCATGCCGCTTACATTCTCTCCAAGGGCTAACACCGCCAGCCCGGCGGCTTTAATGTTGATCGCGGCATTGATGTCGCGGTCGTGTTCGACTGCGCATTCGGGGCACGCCCAGGCGCGAACCTGCAACGGCATCTCGGGCATCACATGCCCGCAGCCTGAGCAACGCTTGCTGGACGGATACCACTGGTCGATGGCCGATACCTGCCGCCCCGCCCAGTCGACCTTGTATTCCAGCTGGCGGACAAATTCTCCCCAACCCGCGTCGCTGATCGATTTGGCCAGCGAGCGATTGCGCAGCATGTTCTTCACCTTGAGGGACTCGACGCAGATCACTTGGTTCTCGTTGACGATCTGGCGGGACAGCTTGTGCAGGCGGTCCATCCGGCAATCGGAAATCTTGGCGTGAAGTCGGGCCACTTTCTGCCGAGCCTTGGCGCGATTCTTCGATCCGCGCTGCTTCTTGCTCAGCCGCCGCTGCGCCTTGGCGAGCTTGGCCGCGTACTTTGCCGTATGGCGGGGATTTCCGGTTCGGTGCCCGTCGCTGGTGACGAACAGGTCTTTCAGGCCGAGATCAATGCCCACCATTTTCGGGGTGACAGGCAGGACCTCGGGTTCGAACTCGCAGAGGAGGCTGACGAAATAGCGCCCTGCCGAGTCCTTGGAAACGGTCACAGTGGTCGGCTCGCTGGGCAGCTCTCGGCTCCAGCGGATCGCCAGCGGCGCCTGGCACTTGGCCAGGAACAGCTGGCCGTCGCGGCACTTGAACGCCGAGCGCGTGAACTCGGCCGACTGGCGGTGCCGCTTGCTCTTGAAGCTCGGGTAGCGGGCACGGTCCTCGAAGAAGTTCTTGAACGCCGTCTGCTGGTGGCGCAGGCACTGTTGAAGCGGGACCGAACTGACCTCGTTGAGAAAGGCAGTGTCGTCGGCCTTTTTCATCCGCGACAGCTCAGCATTCGCCGCCACATAACCGATCTTCTCGCGGCGTTCGTAGAATGCATCGGTGCGGTAACGCAGTACCGCGTTGTAGACGAAACGCACGCATCCGAATGTCCGCGCCAGCAAGGCCTCCTGCTCAGGCGTGGGATAGAAGCGGTATTTGTAGGCGCGTTTCGTCATTACTCACAGAATAATAATTTTTCTGTAAGATAGCAAACCTAAGAAGAAGGAGGCGAGGTCAGGGTCGTCCTGACGGACGACGCGCTATCCCTCCCGGCACTAAAAGTACCGGGTATCTCGCGCAGAATCTGATGAGTTCGAACGCATTGTCGAGTGACATCCTGCTGCACTCGCCGCCGCTGCAGCGATTCCCCGGCCTGCTCGGCGAACCCGTGGCGAGCGACTTCCTGGCGCGTCTGGATCATGAGCTGTCATGGCAACAGCCACGCCTGCACCTCTATGGTCGTGAACATCCGATTCCCCGACGGCAGGTGTGGATGGGGGATGGCGAGGCGCAGTACCGCTACTCAGGGCAGGATTTCCGGCCCCAGCCATGGCACCCCGATGTCGCCAGGATCCGTGAAGCCGTCGTCGAACGCCTGGCCGCTGCCGGAGTGGCCGCCAGGTTCAACAGCGTACTGCTCAACCGCTACGCCAACGGTGAGGAGCGGATGGGCTGGCACAGCGACGACGAGCCCGAACTCGGGCCTGCTCCCTTGATAGCTGCCGTCAGCCTGGGCGCTGAGCGCCCACTGCGGCTGCGCTGGCGCCGGGGTTCGGGCAATGCCTTCAATGTCTGGCTGCCCCACGACAGCCTGCTGCTGATGGGGCCGGGGGTACAGGAGCAACTGCAGCATGCGTTGTTACCCCGCAAGATTCCCGGGCTCAGGATCAGCCTCACCTTTCGACAGGTTGCGGTGAACGTCGATACAGGCCCCATAGAATAACCAGCAGCAGTGCATAGACCATCCCGCCGATGGGATAGGCAAGGAAACTGTAGGTCAGGCCAAAGTCGATGAAGGCCACCGACAGCAACGTACCTGCCACGGCCAGCGCCCGCCTCTCGCCGGAGGCACTGCCGATACCGCCGACGAAAAGCCATATCGGTGTGGCATAAAGCGCCAGCAGGGTGAACAAGCCGGGCAAGCCACGCTTGACCCAGGCATCGAGCAAATCGTTATGCGCATGCCAGAATCGTCCCAGTGACGGGTCCTGCAATCCTTCAGCGCCGCGCTCGCGCATGGCAGCACGATACTCCCGGCTTCCCCATCCAACGATCGGTCGCTCGGCAATCAACCGGCTTGCGCCCTTCCACATTTCCAGTCGCGCGCTGACCGAGTTCATGTCGTTGCTGCCTGCCCTGTACTCCTGGACACCATTGATGGCGTTATGCACCCGGTTGGCCACGCCGGTCTGCGGGGTCATGTAGAGACTGCCCAGCACTACCAGCAGGCAACCACCCACCAGCAGCCGCCAGCGAAGCGACAACCGCTTGCCATGGCCGCGATAGAGCACCCAGATAGCCAGCGGCAACCCGATCCAGCCGCCCCGTGAGCCTGAGAGTGCCGACGCCGTGAGCCCTGCAAGTCCCCCTGTGGTCATCAGCAGCATCCAGTGCCAGCGTTCGTGCCGTGTCATGGCCCAACTGAGACCGGCAAAGCACAGGAGTCCCGTCATCAGCCCCAGGTTGCCGAACAGGATCGCATGCAGGGGGTCGTGGCCATCGGCACGAGAGGATCCCTCGATGATTCGCTGCCAGATCGCCCAGCTACCGGCGGAGATGCTGCCCAGCGCAAGGCCGGCCCATAGCCAGCCTGCGGCAGGTCTCAGTCTGACCAGGGCGATCAGTGCCACCATGGCAAGCCAGATCGGCAATGCATCGCGAACACCCTTGAACCCCATGCCGTGACCCAACTCCATCACCACCCAGCTCAAGCCATACAGCAGCAGCACCGCCATCAACACCTTGTCCTGGCGATGGGGGAAATCATCAGGCTGATCCTTGCCGACCGCCAAAGCGGCCAGAATCAACAGTAGCGGCACCGTCGCAATGGCCGGCCAGGGCAGCACAAGATACGCGACGGCGGAAAACAGCAATGCCATGGCGGCAAGTGAGCCATGGCATTGGTCTCTGAGGGTCAGCGATGGCATCACGGTCATCTGCACCGTTCATGGAAGTGGGTAAACAAAGGCCTAACCCTGAATATAGAGTTCTTTAGTATTTCAGCGAGCAATCATTGATATGCCCCCTCCCCCACCCCCTCAGGACGTTGCCGCTTGACGTTGGAAAGGAAGGGGATTCCTATGATGCTCAGACACAGACTATGGCTGCCCGGGGTGCGGTGCACAGCTGGCTCGCAGCGTCTCGCTCTACGACGTGACCGAGGAGCGTCAGATGGGGCGTTATTGGCAGGATTACGATGATGTGATGCACTAGGAGCCTGTCGGGCTTAACCAATCGTAGCGCTCCTAGCCCCCCTCCAGGCAGGTAGCCTGCTCTGGAGGGAGTACCGGGGTCATCGCTTAACCGCGGAAATACCCCGGCTGCACGAACGGCATCTTGCTAACCGTCATTGGCAGGCGCTTGCCACGCACCTCGGCGTACACCGTCGTGCCGATCTCGGCGTTCTCGATGGTGACGTACCCCATGGCCACGGGCCGGCCAACGCTGGGGCCGAAGCCGCCGGAGGTGACCACACCGATCGAATCGTCATCGCCGCTGAACAGCTCGGTACCCTCTCGCACCGGCGCCCGTCCCTCCCCGAGCAACCCGACCCGCTTGCGCTGGTGATCCTTCTTTTCGACCTGGTGCAGGATCAGGTCGGCGCCAGGAAAACCGCCCTGGCGCTCGCCACCGCGCCGACGCGGCTTGCCGATCGCCCAGATGAGACCCGCTTCCACCGGCGTGGTCTCGGTATCGATGTCATGTCCGTAAAGGCAGAGGCCAGCCTCAAGACGCAGGGAGTCGCGAGCACCGAGGCCTATCGCCTCCACCTCCTCTTCGGCAAGCAGGCGACGGGCCAACGCTTCGGCACGGTCTGCCGGTACCGAAATCTCGAAGCCATCCTCCCCGGTATAGCCGCTACGACTGATCCAGACGGGGATGTCGTCGATCTGGAAATGGCCGTGCTGCATGAAGACCATCTCGCAGGCCGGCGGGCACAACCGCTGCATGACAGTTGCCGCCTGGGGGCCCTGCAGAGCCAGCAGGCCGCGATCGAGCACCTCTATCTCATGCTCGGTATCCAACCCGGTCTCGAGCAGGGCGATATCCTGATCCTTGCAGGCCGCATTGACCACCAGGTAGAGATGGTCGCCGACATTGGCCACCATCAGGTCATCGAGGATGCCACCCTCCTGCCCGGTGAAGAGTGCATAGCGCTGCATCCCCTCGGGCAGCCCGACGACATCCGCACAGACGAGGGTCTCCAGCGACTCGGCGGGCCGGGGTCCGCGCAGCAGTATCTGTCCCATGTGAGAAACGTCGAACAGGCCACAAGCCGCCCGGGTATGCTCATGCTCCTTCTTGACGCCGAGCGGATACTGCACCGGCATGTCATAGCCGGCAAAAGGAACCATCTTTCCCCCCAGCTCGAGGTGAAGGCCATGCAGCGGCGTATGCTTGATATCGCTCATGCGGAAGTCCTCGGGTAGTGATAGTGGTAGACGATGAAACCGACAGCGGGCTTCAGCGGTAGCAAAGGCGCCCCGCAGGACGCCTGTCGTATTGCCGGTTCCCGATGTCAGTGCTGACCGTGGTCGAGATCCTCTCCCGGCAGGACCTCCTTGCCATCGAAATAGTCACGGGTCACCTTGAACACCACCGGCGAGAGCAGTGCCAGGGCGATCAGGTTGGGTATCGCCATCATGGCATTGAAGGTATCGGCCATCAGCCAGATCAAGCCCAGCTGCGCCATTGCCCCCAGAGGGATGGCCAGCACGAACAGCGTGCGATAGAGCATGATCGAGCGCGTGCCGAACAGGAACTGGAAGCACTTCTCACCATAGAAGGACCAACCCAGGATGGTGGTGAAGGCAAACACCGCCAGCGCCACCGAGACGATCTGGTTGCCAAAGCCCGGCAGGGCCGCATCGAAGGAGAGCGCTGTCAACGAAGCGCCCTGCTCGCCCTCGATCCACACCGTGGACGTCAGGATCACCAGTGCCGTGATGGTGCAGACGATGATCGTATCGATGAAGGTGCCCAGCATGGCGATCAAGCCCTGGCGGACGGGGTTCTTGGTCTTGGCGGCGGCATGGGCGATTGGCGCACTCCCCAGGCCGGCCTCGTTGGAAAAGATGCCGCGCGCCACACCAAAGCGGATGGCCGCCATCACGGCCGCGCCGGCGAACCCGCCCGCCGCCGCATGGGGGTTGAAGGCGTAGTAGAAGATCAGGCCGAAGGCATCGCCGATCTGTCCCGCATTGACGACCAGGACGAGCAGCCCCGCCAGGATATAGAGGATGCCCATGACCGGCACCAGCTTGCCCGCCACCTTGGCGATACGCTTGATACCGCCCAGGATGACCGCCCCGGCCAGGACCATGATCACCACACCTGTCAGCCAGTGCGGGATATTGAAGGTCGAATCCAGCGCGTCCGCGACAGAGTTGGACTGCACGGTGTTGCCGATACCGAAGGCGGCGACGGCGCCGAAGAAGGCAAAGGCACCGCCTAGCCAGAGCCACTTCTTGCCCAGGCCATTCTTGATGTAGAACATCGGCCCGCCGACGTGAAAGCCGAGACTGTCGGTCTCGCGAAAGCGAACCGCCAGCACCGCTTCGGCAAACTTGGTTGCCATGCCGACCAGAGCCGTGATCCACATCCAGAAGATCGCCCCGGGACCGCCCAGGGCAATGGCCGTTGCCACCCCGGCAATGTTACCCGTGCCGATCGTGGCGGAAAGTGCCGTCATCAAGGCGTTGAAGGGGGATATCTCACCCTCCTCTTCCGCACGCTTCTTTTCGCCTGGTGCCGGCTTGGCCTCGCGCCCCTGCCACATCAGCTTGAAGCCGATGCCCAGCTTGCGGATAGGCATGAATTTCAGGCCGAGCTGCAGGTACAGGCCGACGCCCAGCAGCAGAATCAGCATCAGCGGGCCCCAGACCACGCTGTTGATGGCCGTGAATATTGCTGTCAAGGTTTCCACGCACGTTTCCCTCTGTTGTATGGATTTGTTGTTGGGGCTGCCGATGTGCAATTCGCACGTATAGTTGCCAATGTTAATCTGGCAAGTAGCAGCCGACTTGAACGATCAGCAGCACAAACCGGCGTACCATAGCGGAATCCACCATGAATGCGCCAGTCTGTCGAAAGGTCCGCTTTCGAAACCGCTCATGCCGCTGGAGCGCAAGCGTACCGCGTGTTTCCTATCGGAAACAAGCGTCTACTCTCTACCGCCGCCCGTGGATTGACGTGCTGGCATGAGAGCGAAACTTGCAGGCCTGGCTACAGGCTAGTGAGCGCTGAAGGCGCTGTCTAATCGTGGAATCGGTTAACATCGGATGCGATTGGAACGCAGCGCACCAGAACCCTGTCCCCCCAGCGGGCACGTGTTGCTTGCTGACCCGGGCTACCGGTACGGATCACCGGGCCGGGGCATCAGACAGGCACAGGGACTCGCCAAACGGCCCTAATGGCGTTAGCATTCAAGCGTTCAGAAACCTTTTTCGTATAGGAAAACCATCATGAGCACGATTCCCGCCAACCTGCGCTACAACAATAGCCATGAATGGGTGATGGACAATGGCGACGGCACCGTCACCATCGGCATCACCGACCATGCTCAGGAAGCCCTGGGCGACGTGGTCTTCGTGGAACTCCCCGAGGTCGGCCGCACCCTGGCAAAGGGCGATGAGTTTGGGGTGATCGAATCGGTAAAGGCTGCCTCCGACCTCTATGCCCCGGTGGCCGGCGAGATCGTCGCCGTCAACGAAACCCTGGAAGACACCCCTGAAACGGTGAACGAAGCGCCCTACGAAGGCGGATGGATCATGAAGGTGCGCATCGAGGACGCCACCAGCCTCGAAGACCTGCTCGACGCCGACGCCTATCAGGCCGCTATCGCCGAAGACTGATAACCAGCCGCTCCAGCTCCCGGCCCCGCGGCCGGGCTCATTCTCATCTTATGACAGGGTGCTCCATGGCTTTCGACAATCGCCGCCTGGCCGAACTGGCCGATCATGACGCCTTCATCCGGCGCCACAACGGACCCGGTACCGATGACGTTGCTGCCATGCTGGCGTCGATGGAAATGGAAAGCCTCGACGCCCTGATCGAGCGCACGGTGCCAGCGGACATTCGCCTGGGCCGGGAGCTGGATCTCGACCCACCGCGCAGTGAAGCCGAGGCGCTGGACTACCTGAAGCGGCTGGCACGCCAGAACAAGGTGTTCAAGACCTATATCGGCCAGGGCTACTACAACACCCACGTGCCGGCCGTGATCCAGCGCAACGTGCTCGAGAACCCCGGCTGGTACACCGCTTACACCCCCTATCAGCCGGAGATAGCCCAGGGTCGACTCGAAGGCCTGCTGAACTTCCAGCAGATGGTGATGGATCTCACCGGCATGGAGCTGGCCAACGCCTCGCTGCTGGATGAGGCCACCGCGGCGGCCGAGGCCATGGCGCTGTGCCACCGCGCCAACAGGAAGTCGAAGAGCAACGCCTTCTTCGTCGCCGATGACGTGCTGCCGCAGACCCTGGACGTGGTACGCACCCGCGCCCACTACTTCGGCTTCGAGCTGGTCGTCGACGCCGCCGACAGCCTGGCCGAACATGATGTCTTCGGCGCCCTGCTCCAGTACCCGAGCCAGAGTGGCGAGATCCGCGACCTGGCGCCGCTGCTTGCCACGGCGCGGGAGAATGGCGTGATGACCTGCGTGGCTGCCGATCTCATGAGCCTGGTGCTGCTCAAGGAACCGGGGGCCCTGGGCGCCGACATCGTGGTGGGCAGCAGCCAGCGCTTCGGCGTCCCCATGGGCTTCGGCGGCCCCCACGCCGCCTTCTTCGCCACCACCGACAAGCTCAAGCGCTCCATCCCTGGACGTATCATCGGGGTCTCCAGGGACTCTCGCGGCAACACCGCCCTGCGCATGGCCATGCAGACCCGCGAGCAGCACATCCGTCGCGAGAAGGCCACCTCCAACATCTGTACCGCCCAGGCCCTGCTGGCCAACATGGCGGGCTTCTACGCCGTCTACCATGGTGCCGAGGGGCTCACCACCATCGCCACTCGCATTCATCGCCTGACCACCATCCTCGCCGAGGGCGTGACCAGCAAGGGCGTGAGGCTAGGCCATGACAGCTGGTTCGATACCCTGCGTCTGACCGGCATCGATGCCGGCAAGGTCCACGGTCGTGCCATGACCCACGAGATCAACCTGCGCTATTTCGACAATGGCGACATCGGCGTCAGCCTCGACGAGACCACCACCGCCCACGATCTCGACACCCTCTTCGATGTGCTCCTGGATGAAGAGCACGGGCTCTCGGTCACCGCCCTGGATGAAGCTGTGGTCAACGGGGGCAGTAGCGGTATCCCGGCCGCCTGCCGCCGCGAGTCGGGCTTCCTCGACCACCCGACCTTCCAGCGCTATCGCAGCGAGACCGAGATGCTGCGCTATCTCAAGCGGCTGGAGAACAAGGACCTGTCGCTGACCCATGCCATGATCCCGCTGGCTCATGCACCATGAAGCTGAATGCCACCAGCGAGATGATCCCCATCACCTGGCCGGAATTCGGGCAGATCCACCCGTTTGCCCCGCGCAACCAGGTGGCCGGCTACCAGCAGATGATCGACGAACTGGCCGCCTTCCTGGTGGAGATCACCGGCTACGAACATATCTCGATGCAGCCCAACTCCGGCGCCCAGGGCGAATATGCCGGGCTGGTGGCCATTCGGCGATACCAGCAGGCCGAAGGCCAGGGCCATCGCAACATCTGCCTGATCCCCAGCTCTGCACACGGTACAAACCCCGCCTCGGCGGCCATGGCCCATATGAAAGTCGTCGTAGTGGAGTGCGACAGCGACGGCAACATCGACCTCGAGGACCTTCGCGCCAAGCCGCCCAGCACGGCGACGATCTCTCGGCGATCATGCTCACCTACCCCTCCACCCACGGCGTGTTCGAGGAAGGCGTGCGGGAAGCCTGTGCCATCGTCCATCGGCACGGCGGACAGGTGTATATCGACGGCGCCAACATGAACGCCCAGGTCGGCCTTTCCCGTCCCGGCGACTTCGGCGGCGATGTCTCGCACCTGAACCTCCACAAGACCTTCTGTATCCCCCATGGTGGCGGCGGCCCGGGCATGGGTCCCATCGGGGTCAAGGCACACCTGGCGCCCTACGTCTCCAACCATGTAGTCACCCCGATCGCCGGCGTCAATGCCGACTGCGGCGCCGTCTCGGCGGCGGCATTCGGCAGCGCTCGATCCTGCCGATATCATGGGCCTATATCAAGATGATGGGCGCCCGCGGCCTGCGTGAGGCCACCGAGCTCGCCATCCTCAACGCCAACTATGTGGCCAGGCGGCTCGAGGCGCACTATCCGGTGTTGTATCGGGGTGTCAACGGCACCGTGGCCCATGAGTGCATCATCGATATCCGCACCATCAAGACGGCCTCCGGCATCAGCGAAGAGGATATTGCCAAGCGCCTCATGGACTACGGCTTCCACGCCCCGACCATGTCCTTCCCGGTGCCCGGCACCCTGATGGTCGAACCCACCGAGTCGGAGTCCCGCTACGAGATCGATCGTTTCTGCGATGCGATGATCAGCATTCGCAAGGAGATCGCGGCGGTGGAGCGTGGTGACTGGCCGGCGGATGACAACCCGCTGGTCCATGCGCCCCACACCATGGCCGACCTGATGGACGACGCTGGAATCGCCCCTATGCCCGGGAGCTCGGCGCCTTCCCCTCCGACGCGGTCAAGGCCGCCAAGGTATGGCCGGCGGTCAACCGCGTCGACAACGTCTTCGGCGATCGGCAGCTGATCTGCTCCTGCCCGAGCATCGACGAGTACCGCGACTGACCGGGCCTAGCCCCGCCCTCATGCAATCGACCCGCCAATGGCGGGTCGATTGCGTTCAAGAGCAGGGGCTTTCAACACCTCATATGGCCGGCGCACCATCACTATACCCAAAGCGCTCCCGCAACCGTTGCTCACGAAATCCCTCCAGCAGGCGCTCATAACGACGGGGCACCCGGGCACTGCTGCGGGTGATCAGGTGTAGCGATTCGTGCTCCACCACCGGCAGGTCGAGCTCCTTGACCTGCCGCTGCCAGGGGGAAGTCTCGAGCACCAGGCGCGAGACCACCGTGAAGCCGAGCCCGCGCGCCACCGCATCCAGCACCATGGCCACTTCATTGGTGTAGCCCTGTCGCCGGAACTGGCTCATGGAGCGAAACTCGTCGGGAAAGTTGCTGCGCAGCAGAGCGCCGGCATGATTGACGCCATCGGAGTAGTTGATGAAGCCGATACCCATCAGCTCGGTGAGCGTGGTCCCGGTGAAGTCAGCGGGAACCACCAGGCAAAGCGGCTCCTGATGCCAATGCGAACAGTCCAGCTCCGGATGGCGAACCGGCTCGGTGATGATACCCAGGTCGTGTCGACCATCCAGCACGTCGGTGACGATCTCGTGACTGAAAGCGAAGCTGTAACTGACCGTGAGGCCCGGATACATCTGCTGCTGTCCCAGGATATAGGGATACAACATCAACCCTACGCTACCCGGCGAACCGATACGACACTCCCCCGTATCCAGGGCCTCGTCATCCAGGGAGTGGCGGAACTGCTCGTGCTCGGTGAACAAGCGCAGCCCGTAGTCATAGGCGCGCCGGCCGGCCTCGGTCAATGCAAAGCGACGACCGTTACGCTCCAGCAACGGCTTGTCGAGGTAGTGCTCCAGCTTGCGCACGTGCTGGCTGACGCCGGGCTGGGTCATTTCCAGGCGCTGGGCGGTACGCGTAAAGCTGCCGGTCTCGACCAGCGTAATGAAGGTGCGAAAATATTGAGCGTTGAACATGGGCATCGCTTGCGATTCGACCAAGGCCTGATAGGCGCCATTCTATCAGCACCGGAGAACCCGCGCAGCGCTGCGCCCAGCGGCAAGCCCGTGGTAGCATTCCTGAAGTGACCACACCTTATCCGGCGGCCCTCTCCCCGGGAGAGGACGCGCCAACCTGACCTGACAAGGACCGTACATGCCCGACACCATTTCCAGCACCGTTTCACCCCTGGGTAGCCTGGAAGTACTCTCCCAGCATGAAGTCAACCGGCTGCGCGACACCTCCAAGGCGGGCCTGCATGACCTGCTGCGCCGCTGCGCCCTGGCGGTGCTCAGCTCCGGCAGCATGACGGACGACAGCCTGGTGCTGATGGAAACCTACCACGACTTCGATATCGAAGTGATTCAGCAGGATCGCGGCATTCGCCTCAAGGTCACCAACGCCCCGGCTGAGGCCTTCGTCGACGGCAAGATGATCCGCGGTATCCGCGAGCACCTCTCATCGGTGCTGCGCGACATCGTCTACGTCTACAACGAGATCCAGCGCCATTCGCGCTTCGACCTCACCACGGCCGAGGGCACCACCAACGCCGTTTTCCACATCCTGCGCAAGGCCGGTACCATGAAGCCGGGCCGCGACCCCAGCATCGTCGTATGCTGGGGCGGGCACTCCATCGCCCGCGAGGAGTACGAGTACACCAAGGATGTCGGCTATCACCTGGGGCTGCGGGAGCTCGACATCTGCACCGGCTGCGGGCCGGGTGCCATGAAGGGGCCGATGAAAGGGGCCAACCTGGCCCATGCCAAGCAGCGTATCCACAATGGCCGCTATCTCGGCATCTCAGAACCCGGCATCATTGCCGCCGAGGCCCCCAATCCGCTGGTCAATGAACTCGTGGTGATGCCCGACATCGAGAAGCGCCTGGAAGCCTTCATTCGCCTCGGCCACGGCATCATCGTCTTCCCCGGTGGGGTCGGCACGGCCGAGGAAATCCTCTATCTGCTGGGCATCCTGCTCCACCCGGAGAATGACGACATGAAGATGCCGGTCATCTTCACCGGGCCGGCCAGTGCCGAGGACTACTTCAAGCGTATCGACGAATTCCTGGTCTACACCCTGGGAGAACAGGTGCGCAGCAAGTATCGCATCATTGTCGATAATCCCACCGAAGTGGCCCGCGCCATGCGCAAGGGTATCGACGCGGTCACCGATTTCCGCCGCGAACATCAGGATGCCTTCCACTACAACTGGCGCCTGACCATTGCCCGGAACTTCCAGGAGACCTTCGAGCCGACCCACGAAGCCATGGGTGGTCTCGCCCTGCACAGGGATCAGCCGGTTCACGAACTCGCCGCCAACCTGCGCCGAGCGTTTTCCGGAATCGTCGCCGGCAACGTCAAGGAGAACGGCATTCGCGCCATCGAGGCGAAGGGCCCCTTCTCCCTGCACGCCGAACCGGAACTGATGCGGCGGCTGGACGAACTGCTGAGCTCCTTTGTGACGCAGGGGCGCATGAAACTGCCAGGTCGGGAGTACGTGCCCTGCTATCGGTTGGTATAGCGCCCGTCTCGGGAACACCGCCGGGAGCCCTTCGGTCTCCAGTCGTGAGCTGAAGCTTCCTCCGACAACCTCGTAGCACCGTCGGTGGAGAAAACAGCTGTTGGAGCGCTGGCCCCCATCGCGACTGGCGCCGATAGGCGCCTCGGCGGAGGCTGCAGCGTCGATGGTAACCACAGCCGTCGGGCAACACCGCCGGGAGGCTTGCGCCTCCAGTCGTGATCTAAAGATTCCTCCTACAAGATGGTGAGGCAGCGCTGGTGGAGAACATCATTGTCGGAGCGCTGGTCCCCATCGCGACTGGCGCCGATAGGCGCCTCGGCGGAGGCTTTGACGTCAATGGTAACCGCCAACCTCGGCAACACCACCGGGGAGGCCTACGGCCTCCAGTCGCGATCTAAAGATGCTCCGACAGGGTGGCAATCGCCCAACATGGCAGGAACAAACAGCTGTAGGAGGACGATTTATCGCACGACTGGCGCCGTCAGGCGCCTCGGCGGAGGCTGCAACGTCGGTTGTAACCACCGGCGTCGGGCAACACCGCCGGGGAGGCCTGCGGCCTCCAGTCGCGATCTGAAGATGCTCCTACAATTTTTTCTCATATGGCGGAGGCCGCGGCGTCTAGCCGGTTTCCGAGGGCCGCCACCAGAGCCACAGCACATGCAGCAACAACCCAGCCGTGGTAGCGTGGGCGATGATCAGCTGCCAGCTGATCCAGTCGGTCATCAGGGCGTGCCAGGCACCCATCACGCCCAGGCCGGCGAGCAACGAGATGCCGAAGCGCTTGAGCAACATCGGCAGACGGCGACGCTCGCTCACTTCCAGCATGCGCCAGTGCACCACCGTGACTGCCGCAACGGCGACCAGGGCGAGCATGATCATCGTCAGGCGGTTGTCGTGCCCGCCCGCCAGGTAACGCGGTATGGTGGAGAGCATCAGCACCAGCAGGCCCAGCATGATGCTGAGCCGCTCTGCTGTCGGCGTGGCGCCCATCAGGCCACCTTCAACTGCTGGGCGTCGATCCATTCTTCCACCCAGGGAATCGCCGCATCATCGGCCATGAAGGTTTCCATGGCGTCGACCTCCAGGCGGTCTCCCAGGCGAGTGGCACCCAGCCCCTGCAGCATCTCATCCAGCTGACGACCGGCACCGCAGAAGGTTTCCCCATAGGAACTGTCGCCCAGCGCAATCACGCCGTAACGCAGGTCAGTGAGCCCGGGGCACTGCTCATCGAGACCACGGGCGAAGGGGACGAAGTTGCCGGGGAAGTCCCCACTACCGGTAGTCGAGACACAGAAGAGCGCAAGATCGGTGGGGGAATCGGTCAAGTCCGACACTGTCGGCTGCTCGAGGATATCCACCTCATAGCCGGCCGACTCAAACAGCGGCTTGACCTGTTCGGCGACATCGAGCGCGCCACCATACATGGTTCCTACAAGGATCTTCAGCATTGGCATGTCGAGGGTATACCTGAGTATTTTGGTCGGATATTAGCATAGCTCGAACGGCTTCGAAACCGGCACGCTTCCGACATGGGATCACATGCAGCCGGGGGAATGTCCGAGTATAATAGTCGGACATTATGCCAAGGAGGCGACATGCTGCAGACCTTCGAAGCCTGGATCACACCGATCATGATCGGTGGCCTGGTCCTGTTCATGAGCTTCATTATCTGGGATCTGGCCAAGCAATCCCAGGCCGGGCGATTCGGCACCATCATGCTGTTCGTGGTGCTGGGTGCCGGCATTCTCGGCTATCTGTTGAAAGTCGTCATCACCTGGTTCATCGAACGCGGCAGCGTCTGAGTGATCCAGAACGGCCGATGCCACCCGCTGGGTGGCATCGGACCATCGTCGCTCAGCTGGGCAGCGGCCCCTCGAAGCGCTCGACCTGGCTCTTCAGTTTCTGGCCAGGACGGAAAGTCACCACACGGCGAGCCGAAATGGGAATCTCCTCGCCCGTCTTCGGGTTTCGCCCCGGGCGTTCGCGCTTGTCCCGCAGATCGAAATTGCCGAAACCGGACAGCTTGACCTGCTCGTTCTCACGCAGGCAGGCCCGAATTTCCTCGAAGAAGGCCTCCACCATCGACTTGGCTTCCCGCTTGGTCAACCCCAGCTCGGCATGAAGGTGTTCGGCCAGTTCCGCCTTGGTCAACGCTCCCATGTCTACTCCTTCAGAGTGGCGGTCCAGCCCGCCGCCGGGCATTCGGCATCCACCTGATTCGCGAACTGCGTAAACGCCCTCCTCCAATCACGATCGGAAAGGTCATCCGCGCAGCTCAGCCCCCAGGTGTTGATGCGATTCGGCGACAATGGCATCGACCAACTGATTGATTTCCTCGTCATTCAGCGTGCGCGAAGGATGCTGCCAGGTCAAGCCCAAGGCGACGCTTTTGTATCCAGCTGTAACGCCCTTGCCCTGGTAGACATCGAAAAGTCGCAGTTCTTCCAGCCATTGACCGGCCTTTCCCCGTACGCAGTCGAGCAGCGCCTGGACCGGCAGGTCCGCCTTGACCAGGAAAGCCAGGTCACGGCGCACTTCCGGGTAGCGGGAAAGCGGCACGAAGGTCGGCAGTACGCCACGGACCAGGGCATCCTGGCGCACTTCGAAGAGTAGCGCATCGGTCTTGATCCCCAGCTCCGCCTTGACCCCCGGGTGCAATGCACCGATCCAGCCGACCGCTCCCCACGATAGAGGACACGCGCGCTCTGGCCCGGGTGCAGCGAAGGGTGCTCACCAGGCTCGAAACGCCAGGCCTCCGGCTCGCCACCCATGGCGATCAGGCTTTCCAGGTCGCCCTTGATGTCGAAGAAATCCACCTTGTCGCGACCACCGGCCCAGCCCTCCGGCTCGCGGGTACCGCAGGCCAGCCCGCCAAGCATCGGCGTTTGTTGCAGATCATCCAGATCCCCCCGGAAGACAAGGCCCGCCTCGAACAGCCGAACACGATTCTGCTGCCGATTCAGGTTATGTTCCAGGGCTCTCACCAGCCCTGGAAAGAGGCTCGCACGCATCACCGAGAGGTCGCTGGAGATGGGGTTTGCCAGCCTGGGCGATACCGCGTCGGGCAGCATCGCCTGCTGGAGTTCAGGTGCCACGAAGCTGTAGGTCACCGCCTCCTGGTAGCCCCGGGCCACCATCTGCCGGCGCAAGCGCCCCAGCGGAGTGCGCGCCTCATGGTCCGGGCGCAGCGCCAGCCGCGCGGAAGGACGACGCACCGGCAGCTGGTTATAGCCGTGAATCCGCGCGATTTCCTCGATCAGGTCCTCCTCGATGGCAATATCGAAACGCCAGCTAGGCACGCGAGTCTGCCAACCGGACTCAGTGGTATCCACCGCCATCCCCAGTCGCTGGAGAATGTCGGTGACCTCCTCCCGCGGCAGCTGCTTGACCAGCGCCTGTTCGAGACGGGCAGCCCGCAGCGTCACCACACGCTCACCGGGCAGCTGCGCCTGGCTTGTGGCGTCGACCAGCGGGCCCGGCTCACCCCCGGTGATCTGCAGCAGCAGCGCCGTGGCCCGCTCGATGGCATCCACCGTCAGTTGCGGGTCGACACCCCGCTCGAAGCGGTGGGATGCATCGGTATGCAGGCCATAGCCACGTGCCTGCCGGCAATGGCCAGGGGCGAGAAGTAGGCCGCCTCCAGGAAAATGTCCCGCGTTTCGGGACTGACACCCGAGTCCTCACCTCCCATGACACCGGCAATGGCCAGCGGGCCACGTTCATCGGCAATCACCAGCGTCGAGGCACCCAGGGTGATCTCCTGCCCATCGAGCAGCACCAGCCGCTCACCCTCACGGGCCAGGCGCACGACAACGCCGTCATGCAGGTTGTCACGATCGAAGGCATGCAGCGGCTGGCCCAGCTCGAGCATCACGTAGTTGGTGATGTCGACCACCGGATCGATGGAGCGCACGCCACTGCGGCGCAGTCGCTCGACCATCCATAGTGGCGTAGCAGCTGTGACATCGACCCCCTTGATCAAGCGCCCGATGTAGCGCGGGCAGCGCTCGGCATCCTCGACACGAACCGGGAAGGTCTCCTCATGGGTCGCCGGTATCGGCGTCACGTCCGGCGACACCACCGGCAGCCGGTTTAGTACACCCACTTCCCGGGCCAGCCCCTTGAGACTCAGGCAGTCACCGCGGTTGGGCGTCAGGTCCACTTCGATGGTGTTGTCGTCGAGACCCATCCAGGCGCGGAAATCATCCCCCACCGGCGCCTCCAGCGGCAGCTCGAGAATCCCCGGCGAGGTCTCCTCCTCCAGGCCCAGCTCCGAGGCGGAGCAGATCATGCCCCGGGACTCCTGGCCACGCAGCTTGGCCTTCTTGATGTTGAAGTCGCCGGGGAGCACGGCACCGACGCGGGCGAAGGGCACCTTCTGGCCGACCGCCACATTGGCTGCGCCACAGACCACCTGGACCGGCTCACCGCTGCCATCCAGCACCTGACAGACATTGAGCTTGTCGGCATCCGGATGCGGCGCCTTGGACACCACCTCGGCGATGACAACGCCGCTGAAGATCGCCGCCACCGGCTCGATGGCATCCACCTCAAGCCCGGCCATGGTGATCTGGTCGGCCAGCGCCTGGACGCCCAGCTGCGGCGAGACCCACTCACGCAGCCACTGTTCGGAAAATTTCATGACTTATCCTGTGTTCTGCCGAAGTTCATGTAACGCCGCCCGATCAGGCGAACTGGCGCAGAAAGCGCAGATCGTTCTCGAAGAACAGTCGCAGGTCATTGACGCCATAGCGCAGCATGGCCAGGCGCTCGGCTCCCATGCCGAAGGCGAACCCCTTGTAGCGCTCCGCATCGATGCCGGAATGGCGGAACACCTCCGGATGAACCATGCCGCAGCCCATCACCTCCAGCCAGCCGCTGTGGGAGCAGACGCGACAGCCTTCACCGCTGCACATAACGCACTGGATATCGACCTCTGCCGAAGGCTCGGTAAAGGGAAAATAGGAAGGCCGGAAACGCACCGAGAGATCGTCACGCTCGAAGAAGGCGTGCAGGAAGTCCTCGATGGTGCCCTTGAGATCGGCAAAGCTGACATCCTCGTCGACCAGCAGCCCCTCTACCTGATGGAACATCGGCGTATGGGTCAGGTCGGAATCGCTGCGATAGACCCGCCCCGGGCAGACGATGCGAATCGGTGGCGACTGCTCCTTCATGGTGCGCACCTGGACCGGCGACGTGTGCGTGCGCAGCAGTCGAGTGGCATCGAAATAGAAGGTGTCGGCCATGCCCCGCGCGGGTGGTGGGCGGGAATGTTCAGGGCTTCGAAGTTGTGGTAGTCGTCCTCGATCTCCGGCCCCACGGCAACGTCGTAGCCGATCCGGGTGAAGAGCCCTTCGATGCGCTCCAGGGTGAGTGTCACCGGATGCAGCCCACCGCTGGGCTGGCCACGACCGGGCAGCGTCACGTCGATGCGCTCTGCGGCCAGCTGAGCTTCCAGCGCGGCCTTGCTCAGTGCCTGCCGGCGCTCGTCGAGCTCCTGGTTCAGCGCCTGCTTTGCCTGGTTGATGCGCTCGCCTGCTGCGGGACGCTCATCGGCCGGCAGCTTGCCCAGCCCCTTTAGCTGGGCGGTGATCTCGCCCTTCTTGCCGAGATAGCGCACCCGCAGTTCATCGAGCGCCGCGATACTCTCGGCGGCCTGGATGGCTTGACGGGCCTCGGTGACCAGTGTCGGTAGATGGTCCATCCGTTGAGCTCCGAAATCATTGATCTTGGCTGAAAGAAACGTCGAGTTTCGATCGACAAAAAAACAGGGGAAGAGCGGCTGCTCTTCCCCTGCGACGGTCTGGCGTTAAAGGAGACCGGCCAACGCCGGCCCGACGCCATCGGTCGGAATCGCTTACTGGGCAGCCTTGGCCTTCTCGACGATGGCAGCAAAGGCGGCCTTCTCGTGAACAGCCAGATCGGCCAGCACCTTGCGGTCGATCTCGATACCGGCCTTCTTCAGACCACCGACGAAACGGCTGTAGGACATGCCGTGCTGACGAGCACCCGCGTTGATACGCTGGATCCACAGGGCACGGAACTGACGCTTGCGGTTACGGCGGTCACGATAGGCATACTGGCCTGCCTTGATGACGGCCTGCTTGGCCACGCGAAAGACGCGCGAACGGGCGCCATAGTAGCCCTTGGCCAGCTTCAGTACTTTCTTGTGACGACGACGAGCGACGACACCACGCTTGACACGAGTCATAGCTTTCTCCTGACGTTAAAATAGAACAAGCAGAGGCTTACAGGTTCGGCAGCATGCGCTGAACGAGGGCCTTGTCGGCGTCGTGGATAAGCTTCGTACCACGCAGGTGACGCTTACGCTTGGTCGACTTCTTGGTCAGGATATGGCTACGGTAAGACTGCTTGTGCTTGAAGCCATTGGCAGTCTTCTTGAAGCGCTTGGCAGCGCCACTGTTAGTCTTGATTTTCGGCATGAGTCAATTCTCCGCTCGAGTTTTTTAGAAAATCCGTGGCCTATGGCCGGCATTTACGCCGGCCATCCGTTTGACTGGCCGTCGGATCACTTCTTCTTGGGGGCAATGATCATGATCATCTGGCGCCCTTCCATCTTGGGGAAGGCCTCCACGGTCCCGATCTCGTCGAGATCCGCAGCGATCCGTTCCATCAGCTTGCGGCCGATGTCCTGGTGCGCCATTTCACGGCCGCGAAAACGCAGCGTGACCTTGCCCTTGTCGCCACCTTCGAGGAACCGGATCAGGTTTTTCAGCTTGACCTGATAGTCGCCCTCGTCGGTGCCAGGCCGGAATTTGACTTCCTTGACCTGTATCTGTTTCGTCTTCTTCTTCTGAGCTGCCTTCTGCTTCTTCTGCTCAAAGACGAATTTGCCGTAATCCATGATCTTGCAGACGATGGGATCGGCATTGGAAATCTGGACGAGGTCCAAACCGGCCGCTTCGGCTCGCTCCAGTGCTTCACTGGTGGGCACTACGCCCAGCTGCTCGCCGTCGCTGTCGATCAGGCGTACCTGATCCTCGGTAATACGCTCGTTCATTGGGGGGCGCTTGTCCTGAGGACGTCCGCGCTGGCTGCTTCGCTTGATCGTTCCGTCTCCGTTCCGGTAATTGACAGTGTCGTTACCAACCTTCGGTCCGAACGCGCTCGATGAATTCATCGACGGTCTGGACGCCGAGGTTTTCGCCGGTGCGGGTGCGCACGGCAACCGAATCGGCTTCGACTTCCTTATCCCCTACCACAAGGAGATAGGGAACTTTCTGCAACGTATGCTCGCGGATTTTAAAGCCGATCTTCTCGTTCCTCAAGTCCGCCTTGACGCGAAGACCGATTTTCTGCAAGCGACGCTCCAATTGTACCGCATAGTCGCGCTGCGCATCGGTAATTGTCATCACCACCACCTGTTCCGGCGCCAACCAGAGCGGCATCGCCCCGGCATAGTGCTCGATCAGGATGCCGATGAAGCGCTCGAAGGAGCCTAGAATGGCCCGATGCAGCATGACCGGCGTCTTGCGCTCGCCGTCCTCGTCGACGAATTGGGCGTTCAATCGACCCGGCAGATTGAAATCCAGCTGCAGTGTACCGCATTGCCAGACACGATTCAGGCAATCGCGCAGGGCGAATTCGATCTTGGGTCCATAGAACGCCCCTTCACCCGGCTGCAGCTCCCACTCCAGACCGGTGGCATCGAGCGCCGCCTCGAGCCCCTGCTCGGCCCGATCCCATAGCGCCGCCTCGCCCATGAAGCCCTCCGGGCGGGTCGAGAGCTTGAGCTCGACGTCGTCGAAACCGAGCTCCTTGTACACCTTGAGGGTCAAGGCGATGAAATCTTCCGCCTCGGCCTGGATCTGCTTCTCGGTGCAGAAGATATGCGCATCGTCCTGGGTGAAGCCCCGCACCCGCATCAGACCGTGCAGCGAACCGGACGGCTCGTTGCGGTGGCAGCTGCCGAATTCCGCCAGGCGCAGCGGCAGATCGCGGTAGCTCTTGAGCCCCTGGTTGAACACCTGCACGTGGCAAGGACAGTTCATCGGCTTGACCGCGTATTCGCGCTTCTCCGACTCGGTGGTGAACATCAGGTCGCTGTAGTGCCCCCAGTGACCGGACTTCTTCCACAGTGACAGATCCACCACCTGCGGGGTGCGAATCTCCTGGTAGCCATGCTCGACCTGGACCTTGCGCATATACTGCTCCAGCGCCTGATAGATGGTCCAGCCATTGGGATGCCAGAACACCATGCCCGGCGCCTCCTCCTGGAGATGGAAGAGGTTCATGCGCTTGGCCAGCTTGCGGTGATCGCGCTTCTCGGCCTCCTCGAGGCGCTTGAGATAGGCCTTGAGCTGCTTCTTGTCACCCCAGGCCGTACCATACACCCGGGTCAGCATCGGATTGCTGGCATCACCGCGCCAGTAGGCACCAGCCAGCTTGGTCAGCTTGAACGCCTTCAGGTGCCGGGTATTAGGCACATGGGGCCCCCGGCACATGTCGACATACTCCTTGTGCTGGTAGAGCCGGATCGTCTCGCCCTCGGGAATCTCGCGGACGATCTCCTGCTTGTACGGCTCGTCGCGGTGCAGGAAGGTCAACATCGCGTGGTCGCGATCCACATACTCGCGAACCACGTCATACTCCTCGTCGATGAGCGCTTTCATGCGCGTCTCGATCGCCGCCAGATCGTCCGGGGTGATGGAAACGCCAAAGTCGATGTCGTAGTAAAAGCCATCGTCGATCACCGGCCCGATAGCCATCTTCGCTTCCGGATAGAGCTGCTTTACCGCGTGGCCGATCAGGTGGGCGCAGGAGTGGCGAATCACCTCGAGACCTTCCGGGTCGCGGGCGGTAATGATGGCCACCTCGGCATCATGGTCAATGATATCGGCAGCATCCACCAGTTCGCCGTCGATCTTGCCGGCGACACAGGCCTTGGCCAGACCGGGGCCGATCGATTCGGCCAACTGCATCACGGAAAGGGGTTCGTCGAAGGATCTCTGGCTGCCGTCCGGCAGGGTCACGATGGGCATTGAAGCGTCCTTGTGCGCAGTGGTGATCCATACCAGGGATCACGTGCCGCAGTTAGTGGCATAGTTCTAATGACGTGGCTCTAGTGTCGTGGTTCTAGTGATGTGGCTCTGGTGACATCGCTCACGACAGCCGACAAGACTA
Source organism: Halomonas sp. BC04 (assembly GCF_000568385.1). Classification (NCBI taxonomy): domain Bacteria; kingdom Pseudomonadati; phylum Pseudomonadota; class Gammaproteobacteria; order Oceanospirillales; family Halomonadaceae; genus Halomonas; species Halomonas sp. BC04. The sequence goes on along the minus strand of NZ_AZQX01000348.1, from coordinate 20,267 downwards.
CCAGATGCCACCCTTCTCACGCCACGCCCGCCGACACGCAACAGGGGCACCCGAAGGTGCCCCTGTGTACTTCTCACGGCCTTGATTCAGGCCCCGGGTCCAATCAAGCGATCAATCCCAGTTGACGATTTCCACGCGACGGTTCTGCGCGCGTCCTTCGTCGGTCTCGTTGGTGGCGACCGGACGTGACTCGCCATAGCCAATGGTAGTCATGCGGTTTTGGCTGATGCCGCGAGAGACGAGGAAGTCCCTGACGGAATCGGCGCGACGCTGGGACAGGGCTTCGTTGTACGCAGCAGAACCGACGTGGTCGGTATGACCCTCGATACGAACGCGCATCTCGGGATTCTCGCGCAGGGTGTTCGCCACCTGGTCGAGCTCGCGGTGTGCGGCCGGACGAATCTCGGAAGAATCGAAGGCGAAGGTGACTTCGCTATCGAGCACTACCGGTTCGAACTCGGGCGCAGGTGCCGGTGCGGGCTCGGGCATCGGCTCCGGCGCAAGGCCGGGCAACCGGTTCCGGCGTGCGATCGGCGCACAGCAGCGCACCGATGGCCGCGCCGGAAGCACCGCCAACAGCAATCCCCTGATCCTCATCGGAGCTGCCGCTGACGGCGTAGCCGATGCTGCCACCGATCAGGCCGCCGGCGACACCGCAGACAACGGGCTGCTGATACCAGGGACGGTCTGATGAGGCGGATGCCCCTCCCTGAGTATTGGCGCAGCCGGAGAGACCGATGACGAGAGCAGAACCTAACAGCAAGCCAGTCGTAGATTTTTTCATTACAAGACTCCTTCTTGATTCATCTTCGGGCAGTCCATTTTTGAGGACCCGAAATATCCGGGAATTCTGGGACCCGGTTCTGCATAGTGTAGGCTTTATTCAGCCTCTCTCAAAGCAGAACCTAATTCAATCACCCAGAATTTAGGCAGTTTCGGCCCCAAACAGGCAAGGCCCATTCCAGAGTCCCCAAGGAATCAGAGTGTTGCAATGAAGCTTCTTCGTATCATTAGCGTACAATATGCTCCTGCCAATGTTGCCCATACCGTCAATGCAAGCTCCCTGGCCAGGCCCGGCGAAATTCCAGCACCTCGGCGGCCGCCTTCAGCACCGGCTGGCGCAGCTCGGCTTCCACCTCCAGGCGCTCACGGTCTTCCCGCATCCTGTCGCGGGGGCTGAGCGCCTTGCGGGCGGAGTGGGTATGCAAATGCTGCGTGCGTGCATAGACCTCGCCAAAGGGACGAAACGCCGGCCGCTCCATCAATTCAGGGTCGAGTATCTCCAGCAGTACCTTGCAGCGCCAGGACCCCTCGGTGACATCCACCTGCTCCTGCAACAGCGACGAGGCAACGATCTCCAGGTTTTCGAGACAGTTCGCGTGAGCCCGCTGCAGCTCATCCTCTTTGAGCGCCCGCCGACGCTTGACCTCACGCCAGAGAGTGAAGGCATAGGCACCCAAACCGGCAATAATGGCCGCGCCCAGAGCGAGCAGGACCAAGGCAGTCGTCATCGTCATGGATTCTTCCAGCCTTTCGTTGAAAATCAACCTGAATTGTACCGCAGGCAGGGCCTGTCGATACACTCAGGCCAGGAGATGAGCCACCAGGGCGACATCGCTGCAGGCCACGAAGGGTCCATTGACGAGGCTTTCACGGGTGTTGTAACGCAGGGGCAACCCCGTCTCGAGGCTCAATACAGCCCCGCCTGCACCCTCCAGCACCCCCTGGCCCGCCGCGGTGTCCCACTCACAGGTCGGACCGACCCGCGGATAGATGTCGGCACTGCCTTCGGCTATCCGGCAGAACTTGACCGAACTGCCGTAACGCTTCAGCCGCGCCTCGGGAAAGGTCGCCACCAGGCGCTGGGTCGCGTCATCGATATGAGCCCGGCTAGCCACGATCCGCAACGGGTTGCCGACACGCACCCTCAGGGGCTCACGGAAATCCTCCCGCCAGCGCCAGGCACCCAGGCCCGAACCACCCGCCCAGGTCAAGCCATTGGCAGGCGCATGGACCATGCCGAGCAGCACATTGCCATCCCGGACAAGCGCCACATTGACGGTGAAGTCGTTAAAGCCGTCGACATAGTCACGCGTGCCGTCGAGAGGATCGACCAGCCAGTAGCATTGCCATTGGCTACGCGCCTGCCAGCGGGGCAATGTCTGTTCCTCGGCGAGCATGGGAAGGTCGATCAACTGAGGCAGACCTTCCTCCAGGCGCCGTTGAGCGGCGTAGTCCGCTTCGGTGACCGGGCTCTCGTCGGTCTTGTATTGCACATCGCTGCCGACCTTGCGCACAGCAAGGATATCGCGCCCCGCCGCTTCGCAGAGCCCACGCAGTGCCTCAAGGCTCGGCAGTTGCACCGGTATGTTGCCGCTAGACATGGACACACCCCCTCCCGCGGCAGATATCACTATGCTCGACTAGCCTTACCTTTGACCGAAGCCGCATATCAACAGAAGTATAATAGAAGCCGCCTTGGATTCTGCACCATTCCCCCTTGAGCCGCTGTCGAGAACCCATGCAGACAACAAGCGAGACACCACCAAAGACACCTGGGCCCAATCGAGTCGGTCGTATAGGCCTGTGGCTGGGCCCGCTGTGGCTTGTCATGACACTCGTGGCGCCGCCCCCCACGGGTATGACAGACACCGCCTGGGCCTGTGCCGGCCTGGCGCTATGGATGGCTACCTGGTGGTCCACGGAAGCCATCCCCATACCGGTCACTGCGCTACTTCCCCTGGCACTGGTTCCGGCACTGAATCTCGGCACCATGGCGGAAGCCGCAACGAGTTACGCCAACCCCATCATCTATCTCTTCCTGGGCGGCTTCCTGCTGGGCATCTCGATGCAGTACTGGAACCTGCATCGTCGTATCGCCCTGCATGTACTCAAGCTGGTCGGGCAGCAGCCAAGAAGGCAGATTGCCGGCTTCATGATCGCCACCGGCTTTCTCAGCATGTGGGTATCCAATACGGCAACCACCATCATGATGCTGCCAATCGGCATGTCGGTGGTCAACCTGCTCAGCGACCGCGACCCCGAAGAGCTGAAGCGATATGCCACCGCCCTGCTGCTCGCCATCGCCTACTCGGCCAGCATCGGCGGTGTCGCCACCTTGATCGGCACCCCTCCCAATGCCCTGCTCGCCGGCTACCTGGCCGAGGATCGCGGCATCGATATCGGCTTCGCGCAATGGATGCTGATTGGCCTGCCAATCAGCGTCGTCATGATGGCCTGCGCCTGGTGGTGGCTCACTCGCCGGGGGTTCGATGTCCAGAGCGCGGATGGCGGCGACACCATGATCGACGATCAACTGGCACAGCTTGGCAGGATGACCAAGCCGGAGGCACGGGTGGGCATCATCTTCCTGGCAGCCGCCCTGGCCTGGGTGGCTCGCCCGCTACTCAATGACCTGGGACTTGGCTGGCTGTCAGACACAGGTATCGCCATCACCGCCGGCATCACCCTTTTCCTGGCGCCCAGTGGTCGCGGAGACGGTGAGCGCCTGATGGTCTGGGAGGAAGCAAAAAAACTGCCCTGGGGCATTCTGCTGCTGTTTGGCGGCGGCCTATCCCTGGCAGGCTCCATCACCCGCTCGGGCCTGGCCGAATGGATAGCCATGCAGCTTGGCGTGTTTGGTCTCTTACCGCTGCTGGCCATGACCGGGATCGTGGTATTGGTGGTCATCTTCCTGACGGAGATAACCTCGAATACCGCTACCGCTGCGGCATTTCTGCCTCTACTCGGGGCACTGGCAATGTCCCAGGGAGTCTCTCCGCTGCTGATCACCGTGCCCGCCGCCATTGCCGCAAGCTGCGCATTCATGATGCCGGTGGCCACGCCACCCAATGCCATTGTGTTCGCCACCGGTCATATGAAGATTCAGTCGATGATACGTGCAGGCTTCATGCTGAACCTGATGAGCACCGTGGTCGTGACCCTGATGGCCTACTACCTGATCGTCTGGCTGTGGTGAGTGACCAGAGTGAGGGCGCCGAGGATTCGGCGCCCGAGCATTACATCGCCCAGAGAGCCGCGTAGTGGTCAAGCAGCAGCACCCCGAACACACCGAGGATATAGCGGATCGAGAACCAGAATGCGGCCAGGGGAGCCTCGGGGTCGCGGCCTCGCCAAACCTTCCAGTTCCAGAACATGAAGCGAATATTGAGCGCCAGGACGCCAACAAGATAGACCGCTCCGCTCATGCCGATGACGAAGGGCAACATCGTCACTGCCACCGTCAACCAGCCGTATAGCCAGACCTGAAGCCGAGTGAATGCCTCGCCATGGGTGACCGGCAACATGGGAACCCCGGCGCGCGCATACTCTTCGCGCTTGTGGATCGCCAGCGCCCAGAAGTGAGGCGGCGTCCAGGCAAACACGATCAGCAGCAGCAGCAGCGGCTCCGGACCCAACTGGCCGGTGACCGCCGTCCACCCCAGCAGCGGCGGTGCCGCACCGGCAACGCCACCGATGACGATGTTCTGCGGTGTGGCTCGCTTGAGAAAAGCCGTATAGATAAGCGCGTAGCCGATCAGCGAGCCAAAGGTCAGCCAGGCCGTCAATGCATTGACCTGCCACAACAGCAGCAAAATGCCCGACACGGAGAGCAGCGAGGCCCAGGCCAGCGCCAGCCACGTCGGCATACGCTGGCTGGCCAGCGGGCGACGCGACGTTCGCAACATCATGGCATCCAGCCGACGATCGACCACATGGTTGAATGCAGCGGCTCCGCCAGCTGCGAATCCGATCCCGGCCAGCCCGAAAACCACTGTGCTGAGCGGCGGCAAGGTCGGTGTCGCCAACGCCATGCCCACCAGGGCACAAGCCAGCATGACGACGACCACACGCGGCTTGCACAGTGTGAGCAGATCCTGCCCGGTCCAGTCGGCAGCGCCCTCGGTAGTGAAGGGTGCCACCAGGACACGCTTCAGTCCCGTTCGCTTCATTACCGCATTAGACATGCGCCCACTCCTTGTCCTTTGGTGTTGTATTCACTTCCCCCGCCGCCTCTCGCCAATGCCATACCGCCAACGCCAGGCACAGGACCAGGGCCACTGCCCCGGCGGTATGCAGCAGGGCCAGCCAAAGCGGCAGCCACAGCAGGACATTGGCAATCCCCAGCCCCAGTTGAAGCGCGTAGATACCGACCAGGCCGCCCAGCCAGGGCCGCAGGCGTGCCTCATGCCAATGGCGGAACGCCAGAGCCACCAGGACCAACCCCAGCAGGAGCGCACCGATGCGATGCCCCTGGTGAATGGCGACTCTTGCATCGGCGTGCAGCTGCCCATGCAGATAGTTCGGCCCCACCGTCTGGGTCAGATGGAAACCCTCGCTCCAGTCCATCTCCGGCCACCACTGGCCATTGCAGGTCGGGAAGCCCTGGCAGGCGATACCGGCGTAGTTGCTGGAAACCCAACCGCCCAGGGCAAGCTGGAGCAACAGCATCAGCGCGGCAAGCCCCCACAGGGGCGTCAGCCGCCGCCTGGGACGCTCCTCCGTGTCCCCGGCGGCAAATCGGCGAAGTCGCAAATGCAGCCAGAGAAACAGCAATAACACGGCCAACCCGCCCAGCAGGTGCATGGTCACCACCTGGGGCCAGAGCTTCAGCGTCACGGTAAAGGCACCGAAAGCCCCCTGCAGCAGGATCACCACCAGCAGTGCCACGCTCACCCCCCCAGGGATACCCCTGCGCTTACGCAAGCCGGCACCCGCCACCAGCAGGGCGATGACCAGCAACCCCAGCGCCGAAGCCACATAGCGATGAATCATCTCGACCCAGGCCTTGAAGACTTCCAGCGGCGCATCCGGGGAGTGGGCCACGGCCCGCTCGGCATCGGGCACCACCAGGCGACCATAGCAACCGGGCCAGTCCGGGCATCCCAGGCCGGCATCCACCAGGCGCGTCCAGACACCCACCAGAATGACGGCGGTGGTGAAGAAAATACCTGCCAGACTCAGGCTGAGCAGAAGCCCCAGCCGAGACGCCCCTTCATGGCCCCGCGTCGATATATCCTGCATTGGTAGATTCCTTGTCGATCCTGCCTGCCACTCGATGATGCCTGCCTCGATCGTGAGAGACGACCGCTGCCCTTTCAGCGATTGCCGACCTCAAGCTCCGGTGCCACTCGCTTTTCAGGATTCATGCGCAACAAGTGGCTGATGTCATCCATCACATCGCGTAGTTCCACTTCACGCGAGTAAGTCAGCACCGCTTCGCCCCGCGGATCCACCAGCCATACACGGCCCGGCGAGTGCCATTCCGGTGCCTGGGCCCATTGCGCCACGGACTCTCCCGGCAATGCCGGCTGATCGCCACCAATGCGTAAACGACTCACCCTTGGCGCTTCCCGCCCCAGGGCACGATGCAGGCGCCACCACTGATCGGCCAGTGCCTCACACTCGGTGGAGCAGTCGAAAGCCAGCACCCAATCCCCCGGTTCCAGCGCCTCGATGGGCTCCACCAGCGGCCACTCGGCAAGGGCAGGAACGGCAGGGGCCAATTCGCCATGGGCCGTACGCTGTTCGGGAATACCGATACGCCACTCCACCATGACCCAGGCGGTAACCACCGGTATGGCGAAGATAGCGATCAGCGCCAGCAGCTTGAGTCGCTGGCGACGCGCCCTCAGGGTGTCCTGGGCGTTACTGTGTTGCTCGGCCGGCTTTTCTTGCACGTCTGTCCCTTAATCTGATGTCAGCTCCCAACGAGCCCAAGTGTACCCGAGTGACGGGTTACCGTTCGTCTGGACGCGATTCCGGAAGTTCTTCTGGACCTGGTACCTGCCGCTGCGGGTGATGATCGCGGGAAGCGAATCTATCGCGACGATCCCGGGCCAGCCGGCGCCCGCCGACGACCATCATGACCAGGGCCGCAAGCGCCAGCCCCCACCACTGCACTGCGTAGCCGACATGTCGTTCGGGAGGCATCACACTGGGCTCCCACCAAGGCTCGAGAAGCCCCTCCCCCTCCTCCAGGTGCAGCCAGCCATCATGGGCAAATCCGGGCGACAGGCTCCAGGCGTCGAGGTCGATCTGCTGCAGGCGTTGCCCCTCGCGATTCGGGCCATAGAGCGGGCCTGAATCGCCGGCCACTTGCCAGCGGCCTTGCAGCGTCACCTCCCCGCGGGGCGTATCCACTTCGGGAGTCTCACGCACCGGACCGGTGGCCATGAAGCCACGCTGGACCAGCCATAGCCGGCCATCCTCGGTACGCAACGGGGTCAATGCGGCCACACCAACCTGGCCATTGAGTGTACGATTATCCAGGAACAGGGTGTCGTCAGCCTGGTACTCGCCGCGCAGCGTCAACCGCGTTCCCCCAGGGGGAGCCGCCATGGGCGCCTCGAGCGTTGGCGCGGCGTCGAGCCTGGCGAGATAGTCGCGCTTGTCGTCGGCCCGCTCCCACTGCCATAGTCCAAGGGCCAGGCCGAGTGCCACCAGCAGCGACCAGAGCACGCACCACAGGCCCAGTCGCCAGCCAGGAAAACGCATGGTCGGCACCCCTTTTTCCCCCGCCCCCTGACCCTTGATGGAGTAACTCATGCTGCTGAAGACTCTGATCGCCGTTGTATTCCTGGCCATGGTGACCAGCCTGGCAGCCGGTGTCGGCTTCCTGCTGCACGATGACAGCCGTTCCCGCCGCCTGCTGGTTTCACTGAAGATTCGCGTTGGATTGGCCGCACTTCTGATCGCCCTGCTGTTTTACGGCTTCTATATCGGCGACCTGGGCGCCTGATCACCCGCCCCGTCACATGAACTCCCGCCCGGCCACACCGGGCCGGGCGGGAGACATTGAATCATCGACTGCTGAATGGCGTTGGCCTGCCTGAATCTTAGAATACGTAGACAAACAGGAACAGCCCCACCCAGACCACATCAACAAAGTGCCAGTACCAGCAGGACGCCTCGAAACCGAAGTGGTCCTCGGGTGTAAAGTGGCTGCGGATCACCCTCGCCAGCATGACGATGAGAATCAAGGTGCCGACGATGACGTGCACCCCATGGAAGCCGGTCAGGATAAAGAAGGTTGCACCATAGATGCCAGCCTCCAGGGTAATGCCGTAATGCGCATAGGCCTCGTAGTACTCGACGCCCTGGATCACGATGAAGCACAGGCCCAGCAGTACCGTACCGGCCAGCCAGTTGCGGCAGATCTTCCGGTGGCCCTCCTTGAGTGCCTCGTGGGCCACCGTCAGGGTGATGCTCGACGAGATGAGGATCAGCGTATTGACCAGCGGCAGATGCCAGGGACTGAAGACCTGTGCCGGACCGGCAATGGAGGCATCAGGCGGGCTGAGCAATGGCCAGTGTGCCGTGAACTCCGGCCATAGCAGCGCCGTGGGGCCCTTGGTGCCCTCGCCGCCCAGCCATGGAATGGCAAACATGCGCACGTAGAACAGGGCACCGAAGAACGCCGCGAAGAACATCACTTCGGAGAAGATGAACCAGCCCATGCCCCAGCGGAAGGAGCGGTCCATCTGGGCATCATAGAGGCCGCTGCGGGATTCCACCACGACATCTCGGAACCAGAGCGCCATGACGGCCACCACGCCCGCCAGCCCCAACAGCATGATGAAGGTGCCGCGACCATGGACCAGCACCATGCCGGTACCTATCATCATCATGCCCAGCGCCAGGGATCCCAGCACCGGCCACTTGCTGGTTGCAGGTACGTAATAGCTGCCACTCATGCCTCATCTCCTTCAATGGTCTTTGCAGCGGCCTGAAGCGGCGCTTTCTTTCCTTCCACGGGGTAGAGCGTATAGACCAGGGTGACGGTAGTGATCTCGGGGGGTAGATCGCGATCCAGCTGGAAGACCAGCGGTAGCTCGAGCTTCTCGCCGGCCTGCAGCTGCTGTTCCTCGAAGCAGAAACAGCTCGCCTTGCGCACGTGTCGCGTAGCGGTCGAAGGCGAGACACTGGGCACCGCACGCCCCCAGCTCTCGCCATTGCTCTGGTTGTTGAAGGTGAAGTTCACCTCGGATGTCTGACCCGGATGGAGTCGCACCTGATGCGTCTCCACCTCCATTCGCCAGGGCAGCCCGGAGCCATTGCGGGTGATGAACTGCACGGTAACCATCCGCGAATCGTCCACATCGTCATGGACCAATGCCTGGGCGTTGGTGTCCACCTTGCCGTTGATACCGGTGACACGGCAGAACACGTCGTATAGCGGCACCAGGGCAAAGGCAAAGGCAAACATGCCTACCAGTGCCGCCACGCTGCGCCATACGGTGCGTTTTACGCCGGCATCTCGAGTATCGGTCTGGTTCTCACTCATGCTTCGCTCCTTCAGTCACAGGCCGGCACGCCGGCTCAGTGAGCCGGGCGCTGGTAGTTCGGCGGTGTCTCGAAGGTATGCAGCGGAGCCGGACTCGGCACGCTCCACTCAAGGTCATCGGCGTAATCGCCCCAGGCCGCAGCCGGCGCCTTCTTGCCACCCCGCACGCATATGATCACCACGGCCACGAACAGCAACTGGGAGAAGCCGAACAAGAAGGCCCCGATACTCGACACCATGTTGAAATCGGCGAACTGGAGGCATAGTCGGGGATCCGGCGCGGCATGCCGGCAAGGCCCGAGAAGTGCATCGGGAAAAAGGTCAGGTTGACGCCGATCACCGACAGCCAGAAGTGCCACTGGGACAGGCGCACATTGGGATAGTGGCCGGTCCACTTGGGCAGCCAGAAGTAGACACCTGCCATGATCGCAAAGATCGAGCCCGGCACCAGCACGTAGTGGAAGTGCGCCACCACGAAGTAGGTATCGTGATACTGGAAATCCGCCGGCGCGATGGCCAGCATCAAGCCCGAGAAGCCGCCAATGGTGAACAGCACCACGAAGGCCAGGGCGAACAGCATCGGCGGCTCGAAACTGATCGACCCCTGGAACAGCGTGGCGATCCAGTTGAACACCTTCACCCCGGTGGGCACCGCAATCAGCATGGTGGCATACATGAAGAACAGCTGCCCTGCCAGCGGCATCCCCACCACGAACATGTGGTGCCCCCAGACCATGAACGACAGAACGGCGATGGCGCCAGTGGCGTACACCATCGACGCATAGCCGAACAGGCGCTTGCGGGCAAAGGCCGGGATGATCGCCGACACGATACCGAAGGCCGGCAGGATCATGATGTAAACCTCGGGATGGCCGAAGAACCAGAACAGGTGCTGGAACAGCACCGGATCGCCCCCGCCCGCGGCATTGAAGAAGCTGGTGCCGAAGTTGATGTCCATCAGCATCATGGTGATCACGCCGGCGAGTACCGGCATCACCGCGATCAGCAGGAAGCCGGTGATCAGCCAGGTCCACACGAACAGCGGCATGTCCATCATGCGCATGCCCGGGGCACGCATGTTGAGGATAGTGGCGACGATGTTGATGGCGCCCAGGATCGAGCTGATGCCGGCAATGTGCAGCGCCAGGATGAAGAATGTCGTCGAGGGCGGTGCATAGGTGGTTGAAAGCGGTGCATAGAAGGTCCAACCGAAGTTGGGCCCGCCGCCCGGCATGAACAGCGTCGACAGCAGCAGGCCGAACGCCACCGGCAGCAGCCAGAAGCTGAAGTTGTTGAGGCGTGGCAGGGCCATGTCGGGCGCCCCGATCTGCAGCGGAATCATCCAGTTGGCAAGCCCGGTGAAGGCCGGCATGACCGCCGCGAAGACCATGATCAGGCCATGCATTGTCGTCATCTGGTTGAAGAACTCCGGATTGACGAACTGCAAGCCGGGCTGGAAGAGTTCCAGGCGTATCACCAGGGCGAAGATCCCCCCGATGAAGAACATGACCAGCGAGAAGATCAGGTAGAGGCTACCGATCTCCTTGTGGTTGGTAGTCAGCAGCCAGCGCATGAGGCCCTTGGGGGGCGCTGCATGGGCGTGTCCATGCCCAGCTTCCGCGGCGGTGCTGCTCTGCTCGAGGGTAGGCTGAGGAGGTACCTTAGGGGCCATCGGAAATCTCCAGATTCATTGTCTTGTTATATCGGCGCACAGGGTGGCCACGGCAGAGCGTGCCGTGGCCTTGATCAACGTTCCAGCCGCTCGGCAATCTCGGCAGGCTGTACCGCATCGCCGGTGTCATTGCCCCAGGCGTTGCGGGTATAGGTGATCACCGCGGCGAGCTCGACAGGGTTGAGCGTAGTCCGGAACGACGGCATGGCGGTACCGGAAACGCCATTGATGATGACGTCCTTGTGCCACTCGATATCGCCCAGCATCTGCTCGTTGCCGGCCAGCGCCGGGAACGCCGGCGGAGAGCCCTGACCTTCCGGTTGGTGGCAGGAAGCACAGATGCTGCCATAGACAGACTCACCGCGCTCCATCAGCTCATCCATCGCCCAGTCGCGGTCGACACCAAGCGCTTCCTCGGCGGCCATTTCCTTGCGCTCGGCCAACCAGGTCTCGAAGTCGTCTTCTTCCATGGCGTGAACCACGATGGGCATGAAGGCGTGATCCACACCGCACAACTCGGCGCACTGGCCACGATAGATCCCCGGCTCGTTGATCCTGACCCAGTTCTCGCTGATGAAGCCGGGGATGGTGTCCTGCTTGACGGCGAAGTCAGGCACCCACCAGGCGTGGATGACGTCATCGGAGGTGAACAGGAAGCGAACCTTGCGGTTGATCGGCAGGACCAGGGGCTCGTCGACCTCCAGCAGGTAGTTCTCGCCGCGAACCTCGTCGCCGCGAATCTGGGAACGCGGCGTCGCCAGGTTCGAGTTGAAGGCCACATCTTCACCGAGATACTCATAGCGCCAGCGCCATTGCTGGCCCGTGACCATGACATCCAGCTCGGCATCAGAGGGGTCGTAGATCTTCTGCAGTGTCGCCGTGGCGGGGATGGCCATGCCGACCAGGATCAGCAGCGGGACCGCTGTCCAGATCACTTCCACGGTGGTGTTCTCGTGGAAGTTGGCGGCCTTGGCGCCCTTGGAATGGCGATAACGGAACAGGGAGTAGAACATCACCCCGAACACGAGTACGCCGATGACCACACAGATCCAGAATATGGCCATATGCAGATTGTAGATTTCTCTACTGAGGTCTGTTACCCCCACCGGCATGTTCCAGCCACTGGCCAGAGCCGCCTGGCTCGAGCCGACAAGGGATAAGCCCCCTGCCAACCATACGAGCAGAGTGCGCATCGACGCCTCCCGAATGTTTGTAGTTGTCGTAGGAGCGGTAACCCCGGATGTCAGGGACGGGGGCCCTCACGCAAGCGCAAGAACATTAGCCGCTTCTGCAAAGAGTATATGAAGTCGAAGCTCGAAAGTCACTGCCTCTGCTCCCGTATTCTGATAAACGCGCCAGTCAACGCAGGGTGCCGCAGTGGCTCAACCAGCCGCCCAGATTGCCACCAGGGCAATCAAGCCCACGAACACCAACGCCATGACGATGCCGACCAGGATAAAGGCCATCGGATTCCCCGTCTCGAAATCCTCACGCCGCTGCTGCTCCTTCTGCACCCCCAAAAAAGCCGCCAGCACGGATTTGATCACTCCCCACATGCCTGATCTCCACGGCCGGATTGGTCGTTCACAGCATGCCACAGCAGGCCCGGCTTCGGGAAACCACAGCCTCTGAATATATGACGAAAAAACCATACTGCGGCGCAGCAATAGTTCCGCCAAAAGCCTCCGTCTAGGCTACACTTCAAACAGGAGACAAGCCTTGGTTTACTTTCCCTCAGGAGCACGACATGACCACCAAGAAGACGGCCCCCAGCCCCACCCCCCTCGAGGCTACCCAGCCGATCATGGAGTGGTGGGCCGAGCAGTGGATGCAGGGCGCGAAGCCCATGACCCGCATGCAGCTGGCCTGGATGGAAAACCTCTCGGAGATCATGCAGCAGGAGGCCCGATTCCTCTCGGCCCTGGCCGAGTCCAGCCAGCGCATCGCCAAGTGCTATGACACCCACCAGGCGACCCGGCGAAGATGAACGAGTGCTATCAGGAACTCGCCAAGGAAGTGGCGGAACACCACATGGAAAGGATGAAGAATGTCGCCAACCTCTCCCACGACTTTCGTGCACGCATCTGGGAGGAGATCTAGCCGAGCCCGAAAGCCCTGACCACCACGGGCAACAGGAAGGCGGTCAGCAGACCCGTCAGCGCCATGGCCAGCCCCGAGAAGGCGCCCGCCACCGCCCCAATCCGAGCAAAGGCGTGGGCGGTACCGAAGCGTGGGCCGCCAGGCCAAGGGTGAAGCCCTGGACGACGGGGTCGCGAATTCCCATCACCCGGAAAAGCAGCGGCCCCAGCGCACAACCGATCGAGCCGGTCAACAAGACCAGTCCCGCCGCCAGCGAGGGGATACCCCCCACCTGCTCGGCAATACCCATGGCGATTGGCGAGGTCACCGAGCGCGGCGCCAGGGTCAGGATGGTTTCTACCTGCGCCCCCAACACCATGGCGATGGCGATCGTCGAGGCCACGGCGGTAAAGATGCCCACCAGGCAGGCCAGCAACAAGGGCCACAGCAAGCGGCGGATGCGTTCGCGGTGGTCATATAGCGGAATCGCCAGGGCCACCGTGGCGGGTCCCAGCAGAAAGTGGATGAACTGCGCCCCCTCGAAGTAAGTGGCGTAATCCATGTCGACCAGCAACAAGAAGCCAATGAGCATGGCGATGGCCAGGGTCACCGGATGCACCAGGGGCGTACCTCCCAGCGCACGGTTGACTCGCACCGACAGCATGAATGCCAGCAAGGTCACCAGCAGCGACAATAGCGGATTGCCGGAGAGATAGACCCACAGCTGATCCAGGGCGACGACGCTCATGACGCATCGCCTTGCCGATAGCGGCGCTGCAAACGCTCCAGCACCCAGGCGGTCACCGCCAGGGTCATTGCGGTCGACACAATCAGCGTCAGCACGATGGGCCAGAAATCCATGCCAATGAGCCTGGCATGCACCATCAGCCCGACACCGGCGGGCACGAACAGCAGCGTCAGGTAGCGCAACAGCCCCTCCCCCGTAATGCGCAGGCTCTTGGGTACCCGGCCCAGCACCACCAGGCCCAGCAGCAGAATCACCATGCCCACTACCGGCCCCGGTACCGGCACCCCCAGCCCACGCGCCAGCAGCTCTCCGGCGAACTGGCAGGCCAGCAACACGCTCATCCCCATGATCAACGGCATGCCAGCCCCCTTCTGCTCGTCGCAGCGTTCGCTCAATGCGCCTTGTGAGCCTCGTCATTGGAAACCGGCACCGGCTGGGAGCCGGCATCGTCGAGGTCTGCCCACGGCTCCCTGGGCGCCTCGGCGCGCTCACCTGTCCGTGCCGCATAGCGCTCACGATGCAGCGCCTTGAGCAGTCCGGCAACCATCAACATGATCACCACCGAGAATGGCAGGGCCGCCATGATCACGGCTGCCTGCAGTGTCTCGAGCCCACCCGCCATCAGCAATACCGCCGTCAGCAAGCCCAGCAGGCCACCCCACAGAATACGGTGGGCCGTGGGCGGCTCGGGGTCGCCCCCTGCCAGTATGGTATTGATCACCAGGGTGCCGGCATTGGCCGAGGTGATCAGGTAGGTGGCGATCAGCAGTACCAGCACGGCAGAGACGCCCTGCCCCAGCAGCCCGAGCCCCATGGCATCGATGGTGACAAAGAGCGCCGTGGCCACGTCAGCCTCCACGGCGGCCACGATGCCGCCGGCACCAAACAGCTCATGATAGAGCGCGGTGCCGCCGAACAACCCGATCCACACAATGGTGATCAGCGTGGGCACCAGCAGCACGCCCATGACGAATTCACGGAAGGTGCGCCCCCGGGAGACCCGGGCGATGAACATGCCGACAAACGGTGACCAGGCCAGCCACCAGCCCCAGAAGAACACCGTCCACTCCGCCTGCCAGCCATCGTCCCGGGTCGCATTGGTGTGGAACGTCATGCCCATCAGGTTCTGAATATAGTCTCCCGTGGACTCGATGGTAATCGCTATCAGGTACTGGGTCGGCCCGAACAGCAGCATGAACACCACCACAGCGATGCTCAGCCAGAAGTTGGCTTCCGACAACAGTCGCACGCCACGCTTGACGCCGGAAACAACGGAAAAGGTGGCCACGCTCATGATCACGGCGGTGACGATCAACTGCAGGGTCAGCGAAGACGGCAGGCCGAACACCGCGTCGAGGCCCGCGTTCATCTGCTGGACACCGAGCCCCAGGGTAGTCGCGATGCCGAATACGGTACCAAACACCGCCAGCACATCGACGGCATCACCCAGCAGTCCATCGGTTCGATCGCCGAACAACGGCTTCAGGCCCGAACGAATGGTGAGCGGCATCTTCCAGCGATAGGAGAAATAGGCCAGCACCAGCGCCACGAAAGAGAAGATCGCCCAACCGTTCAACCCCCAATGAAAGTAGGTCAAGCGCATGGCCACGCGAGCGGCGTCAGGGCTCATGCCGTCGGCGATGAAGGGGTTCTCCTGGAATTGCAGTATCGGCTGGGCCACCGACCAGAACAGGATACCGACACCGGTACCTGCTGCGAACAGCATCGCCACCCAGGAGAAGAAGGTGAACTCCGGCTGCTCGAAGTCGCTACCCAGGCGAACGTTCTTGTAGCGCCCGGTGCCCAGCCAGATCATGAACAGCAGCAGAAAAGCCACCAGCAGCACGTAATACCATTCGAGAAACGGATCCAGCACGGTGCGCATCAGGGCCAAGCCATGTCCCAACTGCTCGGTATAGAAGGCGCCGAAGATCAGGGAAACCGCCACGACCACGAAGGTCACCAGAGTGACCCGCGGATTCATACCCTTCAAAGGGCCGCGCTGAGCCTGTTGGTACATGGACGTATTCCTTTGACGATGATGAGCATTTGCCGATGCTCATCATAAAGCAATGGACGCCTGCCTTCACGGCACGCTCGGCGCCCCACCCCGACCAACCCCTTGTAAAGGCAAGCTTCTGAAAGGAAAGTACAAAAGAGGCTTTTCATTTAGACAGGAACGCGCTAGTATACGCCTCGTTCTCGGGGGCGCTGGCCATTGCCAACAAACCTGAAAACCAGAGTCGGAGCGTGGCGCAGCTTGGTAGCGCGCTGCAATGGGGTTGCAGAGGTCGCAGGTTCGAATCCTGTCGCTCCGACCAGAAAACACCAGCAAAGACGGTCACTTAGCCAACTCTCGGCGGTGGCCGTTTTTCGTGGGTGGTAAAACTCTGGTAAAAAACTGGTAAAACTCTATCCATCACCAGACACTGGCGCAGCTGCATTGACCGCCCATCAGGAGAGGAATATGCCCACCAGCTTCCAGCCAGGCCAGCGTGTAACAATTCCCAGGGAACACCTTCGCTACATCAGACAGGAGCTCCAACCGGGCGTCGAGTTTGCCGGAACCGACCTCAATGATATTGCTGAGAATACTGGCGACGAGATCCGCTACGCCCGCTATAGGCTCAGGATCGAAGATGTCGGGGAAATTGCTTGCGAATGCACAGTGCTGGGCTTAATCAACGATTGAGCGGCGGGTGTAGCTCAATGGTAGAGCTACACCAGCGCCGATATTCCTGCCCTTTCAATAACCTGCAACACCCTCTGTCTAACAAATCGGCAATTGTCTAACGCTCTCGGTACCTGCCGTTGAGCGATCCATGGCGCCAGCACCAGACACGAAAAAAGCCCGGCCGATTGGCCGGGCCCATCTCGTTGCGCATCGATCCCTGATGCCGCCTCAGCGTGGCACACGACAGGCGTTTGTCACGCGCCTTCTCCACTTCTAGCCGCCTGGCGAACCTCTTCGGCGATGGCGGCTCGAGTGCGTGCTGCGTGGCAGTGCTTGGTGTAGCCGGCGAAGGATGCCCAGCTGGCGGCGATCTCTTCGTCGGTTACGCGCCCGGCGTGATGGCCATGCACGAGGGCAAGCATCCGGCGGCGCGCCGCCTTGGTGTTGCGCTTGCGGGGCAGGGTGTGAGTGGTCCAGGTGCGATAGCCGGCGAAGTCGATGCCTTGGGCGGCGGGGTAGACGGTGCTCTTGGGATTGATGACCAGGCCGAGCTCGTCGTCTAGCCACTGGGTGAGGTGCTCGAGCAGCCGCCAGAGCTGGCCTTTGTCGGGCCCCATGATGACCCAGTCGTCCATGTACCTGGCGTAGAAGCCGAAGCCGAGATCGTCGGTGACGTAGTGGTCGAGCACGTCGAGGTAGACGTTGGCGGAGAGCTGGCTGGTCAGGGCGCCGATTGGCAGGCCGACGCCGTCGGCGCCCTGGGCGAAGATGATGCGCTTCCATAGCTCGAGCACGCGAGGGTCGCCGATGACGCGCTCGAGCTGCTGGATCAGCCGGTGCTGGTCAATGCTGGGGAAGTAGCGGGCGATGTCGCCTTGCAGCACGTAGACGCGGCCCCACTTGGCCTGGGCGCGACGCAGCATGCCCTGCACGGCGGCAGTGGCGGCATGGGTGCCCTTGCCCTTGCGACAGGCGTAGCTGTGATGGATGAAGCGGCGCTCGAAGTGGGGTTCGACGATGCGATGCAGGGCGTGGTGCACCACTCTGTCGGGGAATGGCGGCGCTTCGATCAGCCGCACCTTGGGTCACGCTTAGGGTGGCGCCTTCAGTCGCGGCCATGGTCGCCCACGGGACGCGCCAGACGGATCGCTGCCCATGCCCCGGCAGCCCGGCCACGGACGGCCAGCCCAACAGCGTCTCCCAATGTTAGGTTTTGTCAGGTAGCCGGCGCCCTCGCCATGCCAGCATTTGCCATCACGCTGACACCAGCGCCTTAACATTCCTTAACATCCACTCAGCCCAGCCGCCGGGGCCAATGTTAGGTAGGCATCGCCCTCGCCATGTCAACATTTGTCAACGTGTTGGCGCCTTGGTGGATGCGTGAAATTGGTGCGTGAAGCCAGTGCGTGACGCGCGCGTATATGTCAAAAAATCATCAGCCACCATACGACAAAGGCGCCCGGTCTGGGGCGCCTTTGATTTCCGTTGATTGTTTTTCAACCGCCGGGCCTTTTAGGGGGCAGATAATCATCAGGCGAGCACCGCGCCAGCTGTCGCTCAACTGGATACACAATTCCGTTTACTGCCCGACTATCGCTTATGTCGTTACTCTCATACGATGGAAACGGGTAGGCGCTTAAGGTTATGCAAGATAGGCGATGCGCGCCTCTACGGCAGCGGGGCTGTCGGCCCGGTGGCGACATGGCCGAGGTGACTGAGTACGAGGATAGCCACGCTGACGGCCCCAATAACCACCAGCGACCAGATATTCTGCATTCGCAACTCAGTGCCATATTCCTTGCGAAGCATGGTGTCGATCACCTGTTCGGGTCGGACCCTCGCATCGAAAGACAAGTGCAGCACTATATATACCAACGACGCACTGGTCATCACAGCCAGTGCGTCGCCGATCACGCTTTCGGCGCGAAACAGCGTAATGCAAACAACTGAGAACATACCCAACGTCCACATCACCAGTAGCTCGCCGGACCGGATGACAGGGATCTGAGCCAGCCGCAATTGCCGGACGTGGTGTTGCAACTCGACCGGCAGATCGCGCCGGTGCTTGATCAGTGCCAGCACCTCCGGAGCTAACACACGGGTCTGGTTCGCAGCTAGGTGGTCGATCAGGCACATACCGCTGTGACGTGCGTCGGCATGAAGCATACTAATACGCTGCAACAGAAACCCGCCGAAGATGCCGATGAAACCCAACGGCAGCGCAACGAGGTCCAACAGCGAAGCTTCACTGACGAATCCTTTCAGTGATAGGGGCGCGGTTAAGGTTACGATGACCCCGGTCACCCCAACGCTGAGAAACACGCCGACGAAGGCGGGCGTGGTATCGGCCCGCATATGTAGAAGTGCGTTGGCACTGACAATTAGGAGAGCACCCACCCCCACCGCGACGGTCAGACTTTCCCCCCCAACTAGCCACAGCCACATCAGCGCAAACACGGGCGTCGTATACCATAGGATCGCCAACTCCATACGATCAGTGCGCGCTAGTGCCTCGCGGTAGGTCAGCGAACCGATGGTGACGATAACCACCCCATTCAGAGCAACCCAGCCCCAGCTCTCGGCTCCCATCTCGCAATCGACGGTACTATTCCGGGCACGAAAGGGATGGTAAGTACAAACCCCAGCGCACCAAAGACCTTAGTCGCGGCACTTGCGATCAGGCACGGTTCAACTCAGCCCACTTTCCCTCGCAATTGCCGTACCTGTGCTCGACAAAAACCCGCGTGTTGCGTCCAAGCGCAACCGAATACGCCATGAAGACCGCCGAGAGAATCGCTAAAACCAACCCGACCTGCACGTCGCGAGAATACATCACTGCAGTAAATCCGGCGGTGCCACTCATGGCATTCAGATCGCCTGCCATGATCACAACCAGCCCCAGAAAGGCAACCAGCGACAAGAAATAGACCCGCGCACCAATCGGATCCCTGCGCTTTTTCACGGTCGTACCCGAGAAATCTCGCGCGAGAGCTACAAGGAAGAACACAGCTAGTACCGGCCATGCCTCAAACACCACGGTTGCCGAGGCCTTTGACATAAATGCAAATGACACGAACAGGAATGCATGGCTGAGGTAGTTGACCACGCCGCTCGTTACCGCCTGGCGCAGCGCAATGCGGTCGTGCGAGAAGTCGTGCACCAGCGAAGTCAAACTATAGCAATCCGACTGGCGCGACAGCCAAAGCGCCCCAGCCACCGAGACGATGGCAGATAAAAAATGGCTCAGACCGGCGAAGGCGAAGCCCGACACCTCGACTGTACCGAAGACACCAACCAGTGGAAATAGGCTGTACAGAAAGATGGACGTCAGCATGAAGAAGACAGGAAGGTAAGACATGCATCGCGCCCGGCATTGTGATCTAGAAAGTCTGTAAATAGCGCTGGTAGCTGGAAATATAAACACCCATTTTCAGGCTGGTCAATGCCAAACTCACTAATTATGAAGCGCCGTTCTATCCCACCCAGCCTGGTTACCGCTCCCTACTGGACGCTTCGGAATAGCAGCATCCGGGGTTGAGCGACGGAGATGGAGTCAGATGAACAGGCCAGCAGGGGCCGTATACGCTAAGGGCCAAAAGCTCAACGAATTGGGGCGGCCTGGGGCTGAGGTTGCGTCGTCTCATGGTGACGCACCTCGCAGAAAGGCGTTAGCAGCTTGCCTGCCAGCATTGGCTTGGCGATGGGCCTGGGGCTCAGCAGCAGCGCCAGCCGCCCACGCCTCAACATAGCGATGGGCCAGGCGCACGGCCTCGGCTTCGGAACGGGCGGCCAGGTGGTGCAGCAGATG